>JBDKRY010000095.1:0-3949 GCA_039683155.1 Proteiniphilum sp. | reverse complement strand
GGCAACCCATTCGGCTCATCTCAGGGCTTTGGCCTGACAGTGTTTGGTAGAAAAAAATATTCCGAAACATCGTGATTAATTCCGATAATTACCTTAAATTTACAACGATTACCACTTATAGGTACATATGAACACCCAACTCAGACTGATTTGCTTTTTTTCTATCTTGCTCCAGTTCATCACGGCACAGAATCAACACTCCCTGCCTGATACAGTGGGCATCAACATCCGCAATAAGGAGTATGTTTATGTCGCCCGGAAAATGAAGGAGCCGGGAATCAGACTCGACGGGGTGCTCGATGAAGAGGTCTGGAGGAATGCAGTGAAGGCAGATCATTTCCGGCTGGTGACACCGGTCGACACCGGTTATGCAGCACAACCGTCCGAGACGATGATCACCTACGATGAGAAAGCCATCTACATTGGTGTGGTGTTCTATGATACCATTCCCGGGAAGCGGGTGGCAGAGTCGTTCCGGCGTGACTTCGCCTTCAACAACAACGATAACTTCCTGCTGATCTTCGACACCTTCCGCGATCAGACCAACGCATACACCTTTGGCAGCTCCGTTTCGGGGGCACTCTGGGACGGCATCGTCACCGGTCAGGGAACAAACCTGCACTGGGACAGCAAGATGGAGGTGGCAGTGAAGGAGTATCACGACCGCTGGACAGCAGAGATACAGGTACCTTTCCGGTCAATCCGCTACCCCGCCAGGAGCAGGGTCTGGTACGCCAACTTCGGACGACTCGATCTGAAGACGAATGAGAAGTCAGCCTGGGCTCCCGTGCCCCGTCAGTTTCCGCACGCTTCACCTGCCTACGCAGGGGTGCTCATCTTTGATGAACCACTACCCAATCCGGGAATCAACCTGTCGATCATTCCTTATCTCTTGGGCGGGTATCATCACGACAGGGAGGGAGGCAGCGATGCCGGTTACCGCCACAATGCAGGTATCGACGCCAAGATCGGTTTCTCCACCTCAACCAACCTGGACCTGACCTATAACCCCGATTTTGCGCAGGTGGAGGTGGATCAGCAGCAGATGAATGTCGATCGCTTCGAGCTCTTCTTCCCGGAGAAGCGACAGTTCTTCCTGGAAAACCAGGATCTCTTCACCGAGTATGGGGAGCATGATGTCACTCCCTTCTTCTCCCGCCGTATCGGTCTGGATGCTCCGGTGCTGGCCGGTGCCCGTTTTACGGGCAAGCTGGGGAGTGATCTACGCCTCGGGCTGATGCATATGACCACCGAGAAGACCAGCGTAATGCCAATGCGTAACTTCACCGTGCTCACCGCTCAGCAGAAGCTCTTCGCCCGCTCCAACATCGCCTTCATGTTTGTCAATAAGGAGTATGCTGGCAGCAACAATTTCAACCGTGTGGCAGCTCTCGATTACAACATGGCCAGTCGCGACAACGTATGGACCGGTAAGTACTTCTACCACCGCTCTTTCCAGCCGGGTAATCCCGACAAACAGTTTGCCCAGGGCGCATCGCTCAACTACAACCGTCGCCACATTGGCATCGAGTTCAGAGAGACCGCCGTGGGCAAAAACTTCCTCGCCGAGACCGGTTACGTGAGACGCAAGAATTACATCTCGCTGAATCCCGAGATCAGATACTCGTTTATACCTAACCGATGGGTGGTAACCCATGGTCCCTACCTCGATCTGGAGAGCTATCATACCATGGAGCTTGAGCCCCTCGATCATGTGCTCGATCTGGGTTACAACGTCGAATTCGTTGGGAAGACAGTAATCTCCGTCGGCATCATGGATCATGCCGTACGGCTGACCGAAGCGTTTGATCCCACGCACGTGAGCGATGTCTACCTTCCTGCCGGCAGCAAATACCGCTATCAGCAATGGTATTCGAAGGTGTTGACTTCACCCCGCCGACCGCTTAACGGCAGCCTCTTTTACTCCGGAGGTGGTTTCTTCAACGGAAAGGCCGATATGGTGGAAGCGAATCTGGTATACCGTTACCAGCCCTTCCTGAACCTGACCATGAATGCGGTCTACACCGATCTGAGGCTCCCCGCACCCTTCACGCATCACCGCTTCTGGCTGATCGGGCCCAAGCTCGATATCACCTTCTCGCCGAAGCTCTACCTCACATCGTTTGTCCAGTACAACGAGCAATTGAACAACACAAACGTGAACATCCGCTTTCAGTGGCGTTACAAGCCAGTTTCAGACCTTTTCATCGTCTACACTGACAACTATTACGCCGATAGCCGCGTAATGCGAAACCGTGCGCTGGTGGTCAAGCTGACCTATTGGTGGAATTGATCGCTTTTCCGGTCTGATTTTTGGTTATATCTGCAAGTCTTAGCGGAACAAGGATATTGTGCAAGCGGTGAAAATGAAAGATAGAAATGATAAGATGATTGAACTTACCCCTATTGAATTTTTTGCGGAAAGAAAGGGATTCGAACCCTTGGTACCCGTAAGAGTACAACGGTTTTCGAGACCGCCCCGATCGACCACTCCGGCATCTTTCCTGATCAGGGTACAAAATTACACCTTTTCCGGGAAAAATAGTGCAATCCTGCACCCTTTTATTGAATCAACGACGCAAGGGCTTTTTTTGTTGCGGTGAGCAACGGATCAATGGAGATAGCTGATCCCACCGCATTTTTCATCCAGAGTTGGGGAATAATGCGCCCTTGCGTAAACATCCGGTTAATCTCCCCGGCCATGTTCTTTCCTTTCACCTGCTGTTCGATCTGGAAGGCTATCAGGTGCCCCATCGGATAGTTGGGCAGGTAGAGCGGGTAATCGATCATATGCGAATAGATGCCGAGCAGCATCTCATCTTCTCCGCCCAGCACATCAGCATAATAGCTGTTCCACACTTCTTTTGCCGTGCGTATCACCGCTTCCTTCAGCTGAGCGGGTGTGGCATCGGGATGGGCGTAGAGCCATTCCCACACACGGATATCGACCAAGGAAACACCCATGATCTCGTAACTCGACCAAAAATTGTCCAGTGCAAGATAGTATTCATCTTCGGGATTGGGGTTCTTCAGTCCCAGCAATTCCAGATCACGCTTCTGAAACAGGAACGCCACCGCCTCGGTGAAGGATGTGTTGGGCACGCCATTCAGCATGTAGTAATCCACATCGTTCATGGTGATGGTCTGCTCCACGTTGTGTCCGAACTCATGCACGGCAATGTTGTATCCCTTATAGTCCATTCCGTTTTCCCCGATCCGGGTGCGCAGTCGTGCCACATCGTTGCGCATCTCAGCACCCCACGCATGGCCGGCACCGCGGGAGGCATCAACGGTGATCAGCGAGGTGATCTCCTTCGCTTTCTCAGGGTTCCAGCCCAGCTTCACCAGGATGTTGGGCAGATCTTTTTCCAAAGCCTTCGCATCGGGATACTTACGGGAGGTAAGGGCTGTCAGCTGCTCCTCGGGGATCCCTTCCCCGCCCTTGAAACCGTTGTACCAGATATCGAACGGCTCAAGCTCTCGTCCCAGTCGCGAGGTGATAAAGGCAGCCACCTCCTTCACCTGCGGCGAAGAGAGCAACCCCACAAAGAGTGCCTCCACATCCTTTTGCGGCACCTCCATGGTACCGTCGAAGGCGCGGGCCAGCTGGGTGGGGTAATGGGGGGAGTAGGCGTCGAGCTGCCGCATGGCGTGAAAGTTCTTCAGGAACACCTCATAACGCCGGGTATCTTCCGGCGTGGCGGTGATTGCATTGCCATCTTCCAGCAGCTCGTTGGTCTCCGGGGTCCAGGTATACGTATCGCTATTGATCACCTGTAGGGGAATAGACTGGTCTACAATGCGCTGCATCACCCGGTAAATCATTCGCTGTTTCTCCAACCCCCTTTCCCTGTCGGCATAGTTCGACTTCAGCTCATCGCGCAGGCCCCAGTGGGTGATCAATTTCATGTGATCAGGAAACAGTTGTTCGCCCTTTTCATTACGAAGA
>JBDKRY010000094.1:0-7172 GCA_039683155.1 Proteiniphilum sp. | reverse complement strand
TCGCGTAATCCTCCGCGTAATCCAGCAACCTTCCGTCTTTCTCCAGCTCATCGTACCAGCGAAGCATCAGCAGGGCGGTCCAGCTCATGTCGAGAATATGGAAAGGAGCTTCCCGGGGATTCCAACTATAGGGGTTCCGGTTGGAATTACCCCAGTAGTAGGTGTTCCACCCCTTGCTGCGGTTGTATTTTTTTCCCTCTTCCTCCACCTCTTCCATCTCGGTGGCGATAAGGCCGTAAAAAAAGCCATCCGGCTGCGGAAAGGAGAGTGCCAAATCCTTGGTCATCCGGGCTTTTTCCATCAGCCGGTCGTTACCGGTACGCCTGGCATAGCGGTAGAGACCACTCGCGGAGCGCAGGGAGCTGAACCATGCCTGGTTCCAAATGGAGCGAAATTCGCGCTCATTCACCCTGCCGGGGTAGTTGGGGCTCTGTGTCACGTTGACGATGAATACTGGGGCACCCACCCTTCTTCCATTGAGCGTGAACTCCTGCCATACGGCATTGTACCAACCGTTGAACGCCCAGTTATAAGTATGCTTCACATAGGGTTCCAGTGATCCTTCCAGCGGATTACCGTTTCTGTAGAGCGGGTTTCCCCAGCGGCTCCACATAAACTCCAGCGGTTTACGGAACGGGTTCTCAATTGCCTCCTCCGCAGTAGTGCAGAGCAGGTAAAAACCCACCTCCACCACACCCTCCGGATAGGAGGCGCCCGGTACACGCCGAAACAGCACATGGTCATCCACGCTGCTGTTGCACATTCCCAGGATCAATTGGTTCTGCTCCGCATCCATATCAAGATACCATCTCACCGGTGTCCCCACCCGCATGATGTCGAGATCTGGTATTAATGCCAGCACCTGCCTCTCATCCGCCACGATAAGTGCAGGAGAGCGAAAGACATGTTGATCGATGATATGGTGCGGGGTTGGGGTGAGGTGCGGCGCCCAGTGAAAGGAGGGCGTAAAGCCGGGCATCAGCGTCATTCGCCAGTCGTCCTGCCGAAGTGGCCGATCCAGCTTGAAAGCGAGTTTCACATGCACCAGCTCCGGGCTGATAACCGTTACAGTCTGTACCCCAGCCTCATTGCACAGCTCGTCGTATATCATTTCGCTGACAGCTCTGTCAAAAGGAAGGGATGAGGCACCAACAGGTTCCACCATGGCCTTCCCGCCTGCCGCCCCCTTAAAAGGAGTCAGCAGGAAAAGCAGGGATGCTGAAATGATCAAAAAAAGTTGTTCCATTGATCCTGCTGTTTAATCGATACGTTCCAGTGTGATCAGGGTCAGTTCAAACAAATTCGACTTCCCGTTGTCTCTCACATGTAACGTTATCGAATTGGTCTGCGGGGTGAGCTGAATATCGCCTACATGCACTCGTTCGCGGTATCCTTCCTTCTCTTGCCTTGTTGAGATCCATTCTGAGAGTTGGTTCTGGCGCTGCCATATCTGGAAGTCGGCACCCCTGGGTCCCTCGTGATAATTGAGCAGTACGCGGTATTTTCCTTCCGGCACGTCATTCAGCATCACCCTGACAGCTCCTTTTCCAAAAGAAGAGAGGGCCAGTCCTCTATCAAAGATCACCTGTATTCCTTTTTCAAGAGTGATCTCCATCAGCTGGGGGAAAAAGACATGGGTGTCGGGCAGATAGACCTTGCGTAATGCTTCTGTTGGTTCCATTCTGCTGCTCATTGGCCTGTCGGCGTAGTAGAAGGCCACCGAGGTATAGTCCACCGGGAAGTTGTTGTTTACCTCCCCATGCTCTATGCCATGATAGATCTCCTTTTCAAAGGACATTTTGTCGGATAGGAAGAAGCGGTAGCCTCCCGTGCGGTTCATCGGCAGGGAATAGTCGAGCGACCCGTGCAGGGGCATGCTGATACCACGATCCCATCGATCGAGCATGGCATACCATCCGCCGTTGTAGTAATCTTCCGAACCGGTGCCGTGCAGGCGCATGCCACCATCCACGTAAGTGGTGTCATCCCCTTCGAAGAAAAGGGTCATGCCAGGTCGCAAACCTTGTGCCTGGTGGATGGTGCCCACATAGTGCCCTTTGCCTTTGGTATCGAGGAAAGTGAAAAAATCACCAAGATCCGGCTTCTCGCGTCTCCATAGGGTGTAAAGCTTTCCTTCGCTCTTCTGGTTGCGTCCGTTGTCGTTGTAGTAGACCTTCGTGGTGACCGACAGGGGGTTCTGTTGCACTCCCTTCCTCTTTTTATAAATCAGCTTCATGGATGCCGAGCGATCGAAGGGCATCGGCAGGTAGCAGTAGTTGGTGGTAGCCTGCCGTCCCATCAGGATACTGCGCATGGCTGGCTTGCCGTAGGCATATCCGAAGAAATCGGCCACGGGGGCATAGATCGCTTTTACCGCCTCATTGTCCCACGACGAAACCAGTAACACGTCCTTGTATATACCCTCGAATGCGGTTCCTCCATCGACTTCAAGCCCGACGATTCGACCAGCACCATCCTTTTCAAAGAAGGAAACCTCCTCTCCGGGCAGCAGGGTGAAGGTTTTCACCTCCATTACGGCACCTTCAGAAAGACCTGCAGTGTAGTTCTCCACGGAGGGGGTGATGTCGGCCCAGAGTTTTGCCACCTCCGACAACAGCTTCCTGTCGGAGTGGGAGAATTCGCCCGTCCAGCTCTCCACCTTCATGCCGGGTAGCTTGCGGTACTGTATCTGATGGAACATGAGATGATTACCCTGGAAGACGATTTTGAGTGATTTTTGGAACGGGATGGGGATATAGCTGTAGTATCCGCCGATCTCATTGCCTACCACCGGTTTCACGAAGGGATATACCTTGCCGCTAAAGAGATCCATAAAGCAGATCTTCAGCCGCGGCTGATTCTCGCCGTCAAAAAAGAAGAGGAGCGTGTCGCTGGTTGGGGTAGGGGTCCAAAACCTGTTCACCACGCCCGGTCCCCTGAAGTCGGCCAGTACGAGGTTATCCCCCTCTTTGCGGATATAGGAGTAATGTCCCGAGAAGCCGTCGTTGTTGCCGCCTGTACGGTCGTAACTCGATTCCTGGTCAATGAGCTGCCGTTCTCTGTAGAGAGGAAGCTGATCCACTCTTTTCAGCTGTTCCAGTTCGCTGCTCCAGCGGAAGCGATTGTTTTGTCCCTGCAGGGAGGTGATGCCTGGCAGCAGCAGGATTGAGAAAAGCAATGTTGTTTTGATCGTACGCATTATAAAAAAATTGTTTTTTTGATTAGTTGACTTCGAGTTCCTGCCAGGTGGGAAGGTTGGGGAAGGCAGCATGAGGCTCGGTCTGGTACCAGAATACGGCGGAAGAGATATCCGACTGTTGGGGCAGGTAACGGCCGCCATGGCGCCAGCCCAGGTCCTGGATGGTGATCTTCAGATCCTTCTTGAACCGGATGGGATCCATCACATGCCAGCGGTAGAGGCCAAACCGTTGTCCTGCACGGTAAGTTTGATCAGGAGGCAGCACCTGCACCAGTCCGGCGTAAGGTGTGGTAAACGTTACATACTTACCATTACGGTCGAAATTGTAGGATCCACAGAAATAGTCTTCCGTCCCGGTGCCAATAATCGTTGGAAACTTCCTGTCTCCATCCATGAAGAACTTGATTTCTCCCTCTCCCCACCAGCCGTTGTTATTCACCTGCCAGGCCATATATACCCCTACGTATTGCCCTTCTCCCTTAATGCCATCCACGATGGTATAATCGGAGGTGGTATTCACCTTGGTCCTGCGGAATTGCGCATGGAAATAGGCGGCGTCATCGGGAACATCGGTCAGCGTGTAGTCGATCTGATAATAGAGGTTCATCGGCTGTTCATCGTTGATGTTGGTCATGGTGATGCGTGCCTTCTTGCGGAAGGGCATAGTCCAGTAGCAGTTGAAGGCGCTTCCGGGGTTAACCGTTACCGGCAGTGAGTTGAGATGGGCATATTCATTCCATCCCATGCCGAAGAAATGCCCTACCGGCACCTCCACGGAGGGTTCGGTCTCATCATCCCAGTAGATGCGGATAATAGAGAAGCGCCAGTTGCCGGTAGGTGTCATCCAGATATGCTGGATGGCACCGGGGCCCTCAATTTCAGCCATGGTGAAGGTCTCTCCCGGCTGTATGGTGACAAAAGGGTTCACCTTCCACCCCTGTCCGAGGTCACGGGCAGCATGGGTTGCATTGGCGGCATTTCGGGGTGCATTGGGATCGGGTGTAGCCATCCCTCCTTTCCCTTTCTCACCGGTAAAGTTCTCCGGGCTGATTGAACGTGTCACTGCATTGGACAAGCGGTAGAGATTACCCATGTTCATATCCAGACCGTTGAAAGAGCGGTTCTGTGAAAAACTTCCTGCTCCATAGGCAAGAACAATAAAAAAAGCAATGTAAAGTGATTTTAAACGCATAATGAAAAATAGTTTATTTGGAATTTATTATGTTTTTTATTTAAGAAATCCAGATTTATCCAGTTTTACAACAACTTATGCGATCATCAGACGCTTACCTGGGTTGGGCAATTCGTCGCTAAAGATAATAAAAAGGAGCGTTTTTATGCAATGAGCTTTCTGTATTTTCACATAAAAACGCTCCTTTTGGTTGTTATTGATTACATGCCTGGAAGCACATACCCATCGGGAGTAATGATCATCGCTTTAATACCGAAAAATCCCGCCCAATGGGTGTTATTCGGTCTCTTCGTCAATCTAAGGATAAGTGTTCCGTAATCTGTCGGAGATATTCCTAAAACAATAGCCACTCTATTTCTGTTATGATCGTTTACCAAATAGGTCACACCTTCGTTCTTTCCGATAACCCTGAACTCGGTTTCAGTATAGTCGTCATTGATATGACCGTAAAATACGAAATATATGGTTCTATATGAGATGGTATGGGTAAATTAAAATTGAATTAACATTGTGGAATGAATTCAATAGAACTTTTCACTTTAGCATTATGTTTGGAAAAACCGTGGATCATCACCAAAACAGATATCTATCCAAGTATTCCACAGTTGGATATTCACATTAACACGGCAAGACGGAGGATCAAGGTTTACCATGGGCCCGAAAAGGAAGCGGTTTCACTTTATTGTTTGAAGCGTTCTCTATGTTACTGATAGAAAAGAGATGCCTGTAAGCAGTGTTGCTTCCACGTTAAAGGTTTACGCGCAACGTATCTGGGGTGTCTTCAATTATTGGGTAGAACTTACACATAAAAAAGATGTCCCTGAAAACTTAACTCAAATCGAAGATGTGTGTATAGATATGTCACCCTCTTTTATCGCGGGTTGCACAGAGTATCTTCAAGAGAGTCAAATAACATTTGATAAGTTTTACGTGGTGAAGGAGGTAAACAAAGCGATGGATGAACTTCGTAAAATAGAACGAAAAGGCAATGAGCTGCTGAAAGGGATCCGATTGGTTAACACTATTAAAGCCCACTGGAGAGGCATTGTGAGATATATAAAGAGTAAAATATCAAACGGTATACCCGAAGGAATAAACGCAAAAATTCAATCGTCTAAAAAAAGAGCAAGGGGGTATAGAAATCCTCAAAATTTTATCAACATGATTTACTTTACCTGTGGTAAACTCAAATTTGACTACCCACAGTATTTCATATAGAACCTAAGAAAAAATCATATTCAGAATGAGATGAGGAAAAAAAGAACGACTACACATTAAACCGGAAGTGCATGATATCGCCATCCTGTACAAGGTATTCTTTCCCCTCCACGCTCATCTTTCCTGCTTCTTTGACCGCACTTTCTGAACCGTAACGGATGTAATCCTCATACTTAATTACCTCGGCGCGGATAAAACCCTTCTCAAAATCTGTATGTATCACACCTGCACACTGCGGTGCTTTCCAGCCTTTCTGAAACGTCCATGCACGCACTTCCTGCGGTCCTGCAGTAAGAAATGTCTGGAGGTTGAGCAGCTTGTATGCCGATTTGATGAGCCGGTTCACGCCGGATTCTTCCAATCCTATTTCATTCAGGAACATTTCCCGTTCTTCATACGTATCAAACTCAGCGATCTCAGATTCAATTTTGGCAGCCACCACCAAAATCTGTGCATCTTCGTTTTTCACCGCTTCACGCACAGCTTCCACGTAATGGTTGCCGGTTACGGCACTTGCTTCATCCACATTGCAGACATACATAACCGGTTTCGAGGTAAGTAAAAAAAGTCCCTGTGCAGCCTTCACTTCATCTTTGGTATCAAAAAACACTGTTCTGGCTGATTCACCCCGTAACAAAGCAGTGCGTATTTTGGTATAAACTTCAAAAGCGAGTTTGGCATCTTTATCACCCCCGGTCCTGGCCTGTTTTTCAACTTTGTTAATGCGTGCTTCAATCGTCTCCAGGTCTTTCAGCTGCAGTTCCGCATCAATAATCTCTTTATCCCTTACCGGATCGACCTTTCCATCCACGTGTGTTACGTTATCATCATCGAAACAGCGCAACACATGCAAAATGGCATCGGTCTCCCGGATATTGGCCAGAAACTTATTACCCAATCCTTCTCCCTTGCTCGCCCCTTTTACCAGACCGGCAATATCCACTATTTCTACGGTAGTAGGCACAATCTTCTGTGGATGTACCAGTTCTGCCAGTTTATTGAGTCTTTCATCAGGAACGGTAATCACACCCACATTGGGTTCAATGGTACAGAAAGGGAAATTTGCCGCCTGCGCTTTCGCATTCGACAAACAGTTAAACAGCGTTGATTTACCTACATTGGGAAGTCCCACGATACCACATTGAAGCGACATTATTCCTATTTTTAAGGACACTCACTCCAATGAAACCAGCAGGGCATCAGAAGAAGAGAGCCTGGATTTTTACTGCGGATGCAAAGGTACGAAAAAAAAAACTACTTTAAAACCCGGCAAAATGTACACCTTTAAGGTACAACAGAAACATTAGGCGCTTATATCATCAAGATTACCAACATGTTGTTTATGTCGTACCAATTTCCGTTCTGCAGCTTTTTTTGGTTTATATGAAAAAAAATTAGAACCCTTTGCAATCGGTTGTGCTCATATTAACGAATGTCTCAAAAATGAATCATAATCCATGCTGTGCGGAAATTTCCAACATCCGCTCGATCGGCTTCACTGCTTTTATCCTGATTTCTTCATCCACGGAAATCTCCGGCTTTTCATTTTTTAAACAGAGATAC
>JBDKRY010000093.1:0-5747 GCA_039683155.1 Proteiniphilum sp. | reverse complement strand
TCTGAGAAGGCAATGGGCGATGCGAGGATTGGCACCACGGGAAGAGGTATCGGACCCGCTTATACCGATAAGGTGAGCCGCCATGGGCTGAGGGTGGGGGATCTGTTTCACAATTTTGACGAAAAATACCGGAATGCAGTACAACGCCACAAAGAAACGCTTGATCAGTCAGATATCGATGAGCTCCTCCCTGCGCTTGAAACGGAATGGTTTGAGGGTGTGGAAAAATTAAAATCATTTCAGATTATCGAGAGCGAACATTTCATCAATAAACATCTTTCCAAAGGAGGAAGGGTGCTTGCTGAAGGAGCACAGGGGTCTATGCTCGATATTGATTTTGGTGCTTATCCCTTCGTAACCTCTTCCAGTACCATCTGCGCCGGCGCATGCACAGGCCTGGGTATTGCACCAAAAATGATCGGGGATGTGTATGGTATTTTCAAGGCTTATTGCACACGGGTGGGCAGCGGCCCGTTTCCCACCGAGTTGTTTGGTGATGACGGGCAGTTGTTGCGGGATCGGGGAAAGGAATATGGTTCCGTAACCGGTCGCCCGCGCCGCTGCGGATGGATAGATCTGGTGGCATTGCGTTATACCGTGATGCTGAACGGGGTGACCAGACTGGTGATGATGAAGAGTGATGTACTGGACAGCTTTGATACCATCAAAGCATGTGTGGCGTATCAAATGAACGGGGTAGAAACGGAAGACCTGCCATTCGATATTTCAGAGGGTATTGAGCCGGTGTATGTAGAGCTGCCCGGCTGGAAGACCGATATGTCTAAAATGCAATCGGAAGACGAATTCCCGGAAGAATTTAACAACTATATCTCATTTCTGGAAGAAGCACTGGGTGTACCCATCGCCATTGTTTCCCTCGGACCCGACAGGAAACAGACAATTATCCGTCAGATCGGCGGTTGACCATATATCAGCACCGCACAAAGCGTCCTCTTTGTGCGCTTTATGCGCTTTGCTGCCACGATGACAATGAGGCGTTGATTGGTACGATTTTTGCTCATTCACGCTTGGGAAGAGCGTTCACTTTCAGGAGAAGGTGAACTTTTAATAGCGCAAATATGTTAAACTGATATACAAAATAGATGTATGGCTTTAATTTGGATTATTTTTATAGGGATTGCCCTGGCGGGTTGGGCTGTGCAGGCGAGACTGCAGAACCGCTTTAAAAAGTACGCAAAAATTCCCCTGCGCAACGGGATGACCGGTAAGGAGGTTGCTGAGAAAATGCTGCACGACAATGGTATTTTCGACGTACAGGTGACCTCTGTGCGAGGACGACTAACCGATCATTACAATCCGCTCAACAAGACCATTAATCTGAGTGAGCCGGTGTACGGTTCCTACAGTGTGGCGGCAGCTGCTGTGGCGGCACATGAAACAGGGCATGCCCTGCAGCATGCCAGAGGATACGCTCCGTTAAAAATGCGTTCTGCGTTGGTGCCTATCATCTCATCCACTTCGAAATGGGTGATGTGGGTGATCCTTGCGGGCATCATCATGATACAGACCTTTCCTGCACTGATCTGGATTGGTATCGGTATGTTCGCGCTGACCACTCTTTTCAGCTTTGTCACGCTGCCGGTAGAGAAAAACGCGACCAACAGGGCGCTTCGCTGGCTGAGCAGTGCCGGAATTACCGACATGAGCAATCACAACCAGGCCGAGGATGCCCTCCGCTGGGCAGGATACACCTATGTGGTCGCAGCCCTCAGTTCTCTTGCAACACTCCTTTACTACATCATGATCGCCATGAGCGGCAGCAGGCGTTAATTCAGGCTTGCGGATTAAAGAAGGGATACTCTTTTACAGCAAGGAATTCATTGTCGAGGAGTTTTTTTTCTTTTCCCGAAAGGGGTTTGTTTACGATCTCCTCGATGTGATCCACACAAAAGGCAAAGTTGCGGAAATCGCCTGGTGGAACAATGATATCTGCTCCGGTTTGAAATGTATATTTCAACGCAGCAATGCCCATTTCGGGGTTGCTTACATCAATGGGCTTGACCCACGATTTGGGGTAGCTCTTCCGTTCTTCGTCGTTAAGCCATTTGCGATGCACCAACCCTTTTAAAGCAATCACGCCCATACCCCGTCGTTTGGCGTCATTGGCAACGCCTGAGCCCCATTGGGCCAGCATATCCATGAGCCAGTTGATGGGGAACATCACGGTGTCGAAATCGTACATCGACATGGCGCGCAACGCCTGTGTCTGTGAGTGAGCCGAGAATCCTGCTTTGCGGATGCGGCCCCGTTGTTTTTCTTTTTCAATCATCTCCATCACACCATCGGACGCAAATGCTTTATCTACATCTTCGGCCGTGGTGAGGCTGTGCAACTGGTAAAGGTCGAAATAATCGGTATGCAGTAAACGCAACGATTCTTCAAACTCTTTTTCTGCGCCTGCCCTGGAACGCTGGGTTGTTTTGCACGCCAGATAATTCTCTTTTCGAAATGGTTTCAATGAGATTCCGAGCTTCTCCTGCGCATCGCCGTAAGAAGGCGCTACGTCAAAATAATTGATGCCCCTGTCCAGCGCCCAGGCAACGTAATTATCAGAGGCAGCCTGCCCGTCTCTGCTTGAAATGATGCCGCCGTAGGCTACCGGAAACACCTCATATCCGGTTTTTCCCAATTTTCGTTTGATGTCCTTGCTGGCAGGTGTGTTTTGTAAATCAGTCGTTTTGGCGAACGCTGTGGATACTTTTCCGGTCGCTCCGATCGCAACGGCGCCGACGACGCTCCGTTTGATAAATTCACGTTTATTCATGATGACGTTAATTTAGGATTTTGAATTTTAATTTAGGATTTTCGATGTCAGAAATCAGAATCTTGGATCTTGGATCCTGTATCTTGTATCCTGTGCCTTGTATCCTGTGCCTTATTCTGCTTTGGCAATACGATAGAGTCGCCCTTCGTCAGTTACGGCATATAATGCCCCGTCCTTCCCGTCGGCCACATCCCGGATGCGTTGTCCTTCTTCTTCCAGTAAACGTTCTTCGCCCACAACCTTGTTATCTTTGATAACCAGTCGTGCAATGTGTTTGCTGCTCAGTCCTCCGACAAAAAGATTGTTTTCCCATTCCGGGATGGCATTGGAGCTGTAAAAAGCCATGCCGCTGGGCGATAGAACCGGATCCCAGTACTAAACCGGTTGTTCCATGCCTTCTTTTTGGGTAATGCCCTCACCAATAGGTTTTCCACTGTATTCAAGGCCATAACTGATGATAGCCCAGCCGTAGTTTTTGCCGGGTTTGATGAGGTTGATCTCATCGCCTCCGCGGGGGCCCATCTCGCTAAGCCATAATTCACCTGTGACAGGATGGATACCCAGCCCCTGTGGATTGCGATGGCCGTAGCTGTAAATTTCCGGCAACGCACCTTCGGTGTTGATGAACGGGTTGCCCGGTACGGGCTTGCCTTCAGGGGTGATGTGGACTACTTTGCCATGGGCAGTATTCAGCTTTTGTGCGTTAGGCCGGGTAGCCAGATCAGACCGTTCGCCGGTGGAGACGAAAATGTTGCCATTTTTATCAAACACAATCCGGCTGCCGAAGTGCATGCTGTTGTCGAAATAGGGGATGGCACGATAGATAATTTGAAAATTCTCTATGGCCGTTTCGTTGTCGGACAACCGCCCTTTGCCTACCGCGGTAAGTGAGCCTTCAGGTGTGCGTTCGGCAAGCGTGAAATAGAGCATCCTGCTCGTGGTAAAGTCCGGTGCAGGGGCAACATCCAGCAATCCTCCCTGCTGCCTGTCGTCCACTTCGGGAAATCCCGCAATCTTATCGCTCACTGTGCCACCGGTTGTGGCAAGGCGCATCGTACCGCCCTTTTCGGTGATCACCAGCCGCCCGTCGGGGAGGGTGGTGACTGCCCATGGGCTGGACAGGCCGCTTGCGATGACTGTTACTGTGTATGGGGTGGTGGTTTTCACCCCGGCTATACGTGTCTGCCCTTCAAATGCAGGCGCGTAATTTGTGTTGGCCTGCTGTGTCTCTACCGGAGGCAATGCTCCTACCGGCGGTTCCTGGACTTTTTTCTTCTGTTCATCACATGAGGCGGAAACAAAAGAGAATGTCAAAACAATGAGTACTGTCAATTTTAAATGCTTCATAGAATCGCTGTTTAATCTTAAAGTGGTTTATTTCCCCGACCCTTGGGTCGGAAACAACTCATAAAGTTCATTTGATACCTTGGGGCTTGCCCCCGGGTTGTTCATTTAACTTTGGAATTTCTAATAAAACAATCGTTTATGGACAATTGTTTTACCAATTACGCGATATCATTGCTTGCAATTTATAGTTATATCTTCGTTATTCATATTGTAAATCTCTATCATACCGGGATATATGTTTCCCTGTAATGTTCGGCTGGGTAATGAGGAGGAAGGTGGCCGGCTTGTGAGACCTATTTAATTTCAAATTCAATCCATTGGGAGCGGTCCGGTGGTTCCGGCGCAGTGACCTGCCGGGGCGGATTTTTTTTCAGTTCCTCCAGAAGAACTTCAACCGCTTTCCCGATGGAGGGGTCGTTGCCTTTGGCCAGCTCTTCGGGACGATCCACCACTTCGATATCGGGATAGACGCCGATACCCTCAATTATCCACTCACCATCTTCATCATAGATGCCAAACCGTGGCACGGAGATATAGCCTCCGTCTGCCAGGCGAGCGTTGCCGGAGATGCCTACCAGCCCGCCCCAGGTACGGGTACCTATAAGCTTCCCTTCGCCGGTCTTCCGGAAAAAGTAGGGGAATGCGTCGCCACCGGAGGAGGAGTAACCATTAATGAGCATGACCTTGGGCCCGTCGTGGGCAATGCCGGGCGACTTCATCGGTTGTGGCAGGCCGTTGCGGTACCAGTAAACAAGGGTACGCCGGTTGAGCAGGTCGATCATCCGGTCGGGGATAAATCCTCCGCCATTATAGCGGTCGTCAATGATCAGCGCTTCCTTGTCGTTATACGCCAGCATTCCTTTAAAAAGTTCCCGGTTCCCTTCGATAGCGGTGTTGGGTACGTGTATATATCCAATTTTGCCACCGGAGAGCCGGTCGACCATCTCGCGGCGGCTCCTTACCCAGTCGAGGTACCTGAGTTCCGTCTCACTGGTGATGGTCTTCACCGTGTAGTTCTTTGCTCCGGAAGCGGAAGGGGTGCTGTTGACCGTCAGCTCCACATGGCGGAGGCCCAGATTCTCCAACAGCTCGTATGGATTTTGCGCCGTAGTGAGTTCCCGGCCATTCACACGAAGGAGGTAGTCCCCCTCTTTAACATTTATCCCGCTTTCGGTGAGGGGTGAGCGGCGACTTTCGTTCCAGTTCTCACCGGCATAGATCTTTCGGATACGGTAGCGTTGAGCGTTGAGGTCGGCCTCCAGCTCTGCTCCAAGCAGTCCACCATGGATTCTCTCTACCCTGTTGATATCCCCCCAGTCCACGTACGTATGGCCGGTGTTTGTCTCGCTAACGACCTCATTCAGGATATAATCAAGGTCGAAACGGCTGGGTACGTGTGGAAGCAATGCTCCGTAATTTTTGCGTATCCTTTCCCAGTCGACGCCATGCAGGTTGTTCACATAAAAATAGTCGCGGAATATGCGGAATGCATCGGCATAGATCTGATTCCATTCTGCACGGGGTTCGATTTTCATGATCATATTTTTCAGGTCGATCTTCCCGTTTCCGGTCTTCTGACCAGGCTCGGTTTTGGCCACGGCATAGTCTTTTTCTA
>JBDKRY010000092.1:0-1911 GCA_039683155.1 Proteiniphilum sp. | reverse complement strand
CGAATCAGCGAAGTGAACTTCTCAAAACTTTCCCGGTATGCCTCCGCCGGTCCGTAACTATCGAGATGATCGGGATCGGCTGAGGTGATGATGGCAATCCATGGGTTCAGCCAATGGAACGAACGGTCATATTCATCGGCCTCAACGACGGTGACAGGACTCTTGTCGGAGAGCAACAGGTTGCTGTTGTAATTCTTCAGTATCCCCCCCAGGAAGGCGTTGCAATCTACGTGCGACTGGCGCAGCAGGTGAGCCGTCATGCTTGAGACGGTGGTCTTTCCGTGTGTTCCCGCCACGCAGACGGCATCGCTCGATTTGGTGATCTCTCCCAGCACCTGCGCCCGTTTCATGATGGTGAATCCATGTTCGCTGAAAAAAACCAATTCGCCATGCGATGCGGGCACGGCCGGGGTATAGACCACGAGCGTTTTTTCTTTATCGGTAAAGGAAGCGGGGATTGCCTGCACGTCATCCTCATAGTGCACAAAGGCACCTTCATTGCGAAGCGTTTGTGTGAGCAGCGTTTCTGTACGATCATACCCTCCCACCCTTTTTCCTTTCGATAGAAAATAGCGGGCAAGGTTGCTCATGCCAATGCCGCCGATGCCTATAAAATATACCGATTCATAATTCATACATATATTATTTGTTCACTGTGTTCACGTTATTCGCTCGTTACACTCGCGTTGTTCGCATCGCCGTTACAATTTTTTCAATCTCATCCACGATTCGTTTTGCCGAATCGTGCTGCGCCAGCTGCGCGATGTTCCGGCTCAGGTTCCTCAGCTGCTCATCGTTCTTCACGAGTGAAAGTGCCACATCGAACAGTACAGTTGGCGCTAATGCATCGGAAACCATGACTGCAGCCTCTTTATTTACCAATGCCTGTGCATTCCTGGTCTGGTGATCTTCCGCTACATTGGGTGACGGCACCAGTATGACCGCTTTTTCGAGCAGACAAAACTCCGATATGGAGCCGGCACCGGCCCGTGAGATGACCAGATCGGCTACCGAATAAGCATAATCCATCCGTGACACAAAATCGAGCAGATGCACATTGGAAGGAATCCTGTCCGCCTCCGCCAGCTGTTGCATCTCTTTGTAGTAATACTTACCGCACTGCCAGATCACCTGTACATCATCCAGTGCCGCAAGCTTCGGAAAAGCGTCAACAATGCTTTTATTCAGCGTTCGGGCGCCCAGGCTTCCTCCCAGCATCAGGATCGTTCGCTTGTGGGAATCCAGTTGAAAGTGGTCGTATCCCCTCTGTTTGTTTTCTTTCGAGATCAGCAGATCCTGGCGACAAGGATTACCGGTAAGCACAATTTTCTCTTTCGGAAAAAACTTTTCCATTCCTTCATAAGCCACACAGATGGTCGCAGCCTTTTGTGCCAGCAGCTTGTTGGTCACCCCGGCATAGGAGTTCTGTTCCTGCAGCAATGTGGGCACTCCTTTTGCGGATGCCGCCTTCAATATGGGGCCGCTGGCATATCCACCTACCCCCACTGCAATATCGGGCTTGAAGTCATCCACAATCTTTCGTGCTTTTTGCATGCTCCTGATCAGCTTGATGGCCACAGAGACATTCTTCAGCAGGTTCTTCCGGTCGAAGCCCGCCACAGGCAGCCCGATTATTGTATACCCTGCTGCGGGAACACGTTCCATTTCCATGCGGTCTTCAGCTCCTACAAAAAGAATCCCGGCATCGTTCCACCGTTTCCTGATCTCATTCGCGATAGATATAGCAGGAAAGATATGGCCTCCGGTTCCTCCTCCGCTGACAATTATCTTCATATGTGATAAATTTCAAATTCCACTTTATCTTCCAGACTGTTATGGATATGAGGCAAATCGAAAGGTGAGCCCACGAATGGTGAGCGGCGCGTCGGCCGTATTGACGCGAACGCGGAC
>JBDKRY010000091.1:0-35188 GCA_039683155.1 Proteiniphilum sp. | reverse complement strand
GCTGGTCTTCCTGATCATCTTTCTCTTTGGTCATGCGATGAACATCTTCATGAACGTGTTGGGTGCCGTTGTGCATCCCATGCGTCTCACCTTCGTGGAATTCTACAAAAATGCAGAGTTCACCGGCGGAGGAAAACGATACGAGCCTTTTAAAAGGTAAATGTACGGTAATAGCCTGAGCACGAAAAGACCCATAATAGAGCCAAGAGCCAAGAGCCAAAAGGTAGATATACGGCAATAGCCTGAGCAAAAACAGACAACCTAAGAATTATAAGATAATAAGCTAATTAACAGAACGCATAACATATCAAACAAATAACAATTCACAAAATGGACAGTAACTTATTAATTGCCTATATAGGCATCGGAATCATGATCGCACTCTCCGGCATCGGCAGCGCCTACGGGGTTACCATTGCCGGCAACGCCTCAATCGGCGCACTGAAGAAAGATAGCAGTAAGTTCGGAAACTTCCTCGTACTGACGGCTCTCCCCGGTACGCAGGGGCTCTACGGTTTTGCCGGATACTTTATGTTCCAGAGCATCTTCAACGTACTGACACCAGAGATTTCAGCCATTCAGTCTTCCGCCGTGCTGGCCGGAGGTCTGGCTCTTGGACTGGTCGGCCTCTTCTCCGCTATCCGTCAGGGGCAGGTATGTGCCAACGGCATCGCCTCTATCGGGCAGGGACACGATGTCTTCGGTAACACACTGATCCTCGCAGTGTTCCCTGAGTTATACGCCATCGTCGCACTGGCAGGTGTCTTCCTGATCGGTAGTGCCGTAGCGTAAGCACGATAATAAGCATCCGATGCAGATCAATCCATTGTGATCTCTCTGCGGACGATGCCGATATCCTTCATCGAGGAGGGATCCCCCACCGGTTCAATGTGTGTGGAGACAGTTACCGGCTCATCAAACAGGCCGATAATTGTCTCTTCCACCTGATCTGCCCAGTCATGTCCCTGTTTCACGGTCCATTCACCGGGGACAAGCAGATGCAATGATATAAACTTACGCTGTCCCGATATACGGGTCATCAAAGAGTGATATTCTATTTGTTTTTCCTGCAATGAAGCCAGATATACCCTTATTTTCCGCAGATCTTCCTCCGGGATAGTGGCATCCATCAGGCCGCTGGCAGAGCGGCTTATCAGCTTGTATCCGGTATATATAATATTGAGTGCCACCACGATGGCGATGACAGGGTCGATCATCAACCACCCGGTAAATTTCACAATCACGATGCCGGCGATCACGCCGACCGAAGTCCAGACATCGGTCATCAGGTGTCTGCCGTCTGCTTCCAGGAGGAGCGATCTCTTTTCCTTCCCGTTTTTGATTAAAGTGAGCCCCACCACCAGGTTTACTACCGACGCCAGGAGTGAGAACAACAGTCCGGTGTTGAGATTCTCAAGAGGTTTAGGTTCCATGATGCGGGGTATGGCAGACCGGATGATGCTGAATGCCGCAATAAGAATGAGCGCACCTTCCATAGCACTGGAGAAGTATTCCGCCTTGCTGTGTCCATATTCGTGACCTTCATCGGCCGGCCTTTGGGAAATATTGAGCATGACCAGTCCAAATACAGCAGCGAACAGGTTCACGAACGACTCCAGCGCATCGGACATAAATCCCATAGATCCTGTTACATGATAGGCATAAAATTTTAGCAGGATGGTGACTATTGCCGCGGCAATAGAGAGATACAAAAACTTTGAGAGTGGCGTCTGTTTCATTGCAGCGAAGTACTTTATACACAGACAAAGATACTCTTTTTACGCACCTCACCCAACCCTCACGACTGTTTTTTTATGCCTACTCATGTTACTCACGTTCACGCCTCATTGATTGGCAAAACGGTAGCTCCCGGAGCCGATCTCAATCTCCAGCTCTGTGTCGGTTTCATTTACTCTGCGGATACCTGCGCCGACCGGTGTTTGAATATGCAAATCCTTCGGTAGTCGCACAATCGCTGAAGTATTGGCAGGAATCGTGACATCCCAGCTAAATGCATCCCCCTCCCGGCTCCATTCGCTCTTCATCTCTCCATATGCCGAATTGTAGGATGCCTTCACATGCGATAATCCTTCCGGAAATTTAGGCTCCATCCATAATTTTTTGTAGGCAACGCTCTCCGGATGGTTCTTAATGCCTGCCAGATCCTCGTAGTACCAGATGATCAGGTCACCCAGCAGCATCACATGATTGCCAGAGTTCATGGCGGGATCGGCTGTATCTCCGTTCCACAGCTCCCAGATGGTGGTCGCTCCTTTCTCAATCATATAGCCCCAACTAGGGTATGTGGTATTGGTTGCAATCCTGTATGCCAGATCCACGTTACCATATTTTGTCAATCCGCGCATCAACTGCTGGATACCCAGCACACCGGTGCTGACATGACCATCGAAATCCTTCTCGGTCTTCTCCACGATGTTGCGGAACAGCTCCTCTTCCCTGCCTTCGGGAACCAAGCCCAGTTGCAGTGAGAGGATGTTGGCCGTGACCGTGTTGTTGTCATATCGGGCAGAATCAGCATTGAAATATTTTGCATTGTAGGCCTCTTTTATCTTCGCAGCCAGCTCGCGTAACTGAGGGATATCGGCCTGATTGCCGGTAATCTCAGCGAACTGGGTCATTAGGTTCAGTAAGCTGTAATACATGGTGGTACTTAACACCGCTCCTGCCGTCTTCCGTGCCGGATCTTGCGAGTGGATCAGATCCTGTCTTTCGGGAGGCATGCACCAGTCGCCATAGGTATCTTTGGTCAGGATACCATCCTGCATGGATACCTCCTGTATCCGTTCCAGGTAGCGCTTCATGGAAGCGTAGTGTTTTCTGATCGGTGCCGTGTCACCATACTGCTGCCAGAGCATCTTAGCAGCATAAAACCAGGCAGCCGGCCAGGTCACGTCATCGTTGTAGATGGTCCAGTAACGGGGAGATACCACCGAGATGCTTCCCTCAGGACTTTGTGAATCTTCGATATCCTGTACCCATTTACTGTACAGCAGCGCATTATTGAAAACAAATGCTTCGCCGAAA
This sequence comes from Proteiniphilum sp., assembly GCA_039683155.1. Taxonomy (GTDB): domain Bacteria; phylum Bacteroidota; class Bacteroidia; order Bacteroidales; family Dysgonomonadaceae; genus Proteiniphilum. Next base: position 32,143 of record JBDKRY010000091.1, on the reverse strand, counting down.
CATCCGGTAGCACGATCACCCAGCCATCCCTGACGCTCGTCGCGTTGCGGGCAATCGGTAGGCATCCCGCGATAATTGCCGCGTATACCCCAAAAGGCATTTCTGAATGTCTGGTTGATGACTTCGTTGGAGCTCTCAAACTGACCGGTGGTCTCCATCCGGTCATAGATCACCCTGCCGGTGAAGTGCGACAATTGGGGTGGTTCCTCCATGCCGGAGATCTCCACGAACCGGAATCCGTGATATACGAACGAGGGTTCCCAGGTGAATGAACCGTCTTCGGCCGGCGTGTAAATATCGGTCACCCTTGCACTGCGAATGTTGGCCAGATAAAGGGTACTGTCCGGATTGACCATTTCCGCAAAGCGAAAGGAGACTGGCTGATCTTTCTTTCCGTTCAGCTCTTTCACCTTCAGCCAACCTACCATGTTCTGACCCATATCAAGGATAAACCTGCCGTCTTCAAGCCGGGTGATGTGTACAGGCTGAATCTCTTCCATCACCCGGATGTTTGGATTGGGTTGCGCCGTGAGCTCACCTCCCGGTGCAGGCATGATGTCAACCGCCTTCCAGGCACTGTCTTCGAAATCGGTGGTATACCATTGATTCATTTCCAGGCGGGCGTCATATTCTTCACCGTCGAATTCGTTGTTGGCGATGATCGGCCCCTTGGAGGTTACTTTCCAGCTGTTGTCACTCAGGATGACATCCGTTGTACCGTCGTTGTATTCAATTTCCAGTTGCGCAAGCAGGCGTGGTAAGCCGAATACCTGCGTATCAGATTCCCGCATCCCGAAAAACCGCCCGTTGCCTAATTTCACACCCAACAGGTTATCATCTTTTTGCAGCAGCGACGTCACAGGATAAACATTATAGTAAACACGCCCGGGATACCAGGATACCGTAGGTGCGAAAACATCGTCCGACACCCGTTTTCCATTTAGATAAGCCTCATACGACCCCAGTCCGGAGATATAGAGCATGGCTCTTTTCACTCCTTTCTTCGCCGTAAATGGTTTTCTCAGATAGCGGGCCGCAAGCCGTGTGTTTCCAGCGGCGGTCTCTCCCGGGTTGGAAAGTGTATCTTCGCCAATCCATTTTGCCTGCCATTCTGCGTTGTTTAGCAATGCCATGCTCCAGTGCCCCACACGGCTCCAGTCGGATTTACCCCGATTGGTGTTTACTTTCACGCGCCAGTAATAGGAGCCTCTGGACAAAAGATCTTCTCCTTCATAGGGAATGAGTACCGACAGGTCACTCTCAATGATTCCGGAATCCCATACCAGATTTTCCTCTTCTTTCAGCTCTTCTTCCGTTCGGGCTACCTGTATCTGATACGATTGCTGAATCAGATCGGGTATGGGTGAAGTCATCTGCCACGAAAAACGGGGGTTTGTCACGGCCAGGCCCTCTGGATTCTCCTGCATTTCCACTTTCAGAGAGACAACTTCCGTTTTTTCTCCCTGGCATCCGCCCAATAGTGTGGCGAATAAAAGTACGGCTAAAAAGTAAATGTGTTTCATTGAATGAATTTATGTATGAATAGATTTTCCTGGTCCTATCGATCTTTTTCCTTATGGCATGCACATCAAGCAAGGGAACGATTACAAAAATAACTTTTATTCTCCATTATTCCGCATTCCTGAAATGATATTTTTACTGTGATATTTGACAAATATCTTCGGAGTGACAATCATTTGGCGGTGTATACTTAACACTCATTAACTTCGCTCCATTCTGCTGCACATATTGTATGATATCCTGTTATTCCTTTTTTCATTATCTTTGTGACGCAATAAACATCCTTGCAGCAGAGCTGTCGAGGGAAAATATTTATCCCGAAGGTAAACTTCTGGAAATTAAACCCATAAGAGATAAAAACAGATGTTTGAAAATTTAAGTGACAGGCTGGAGAGGTCGTTAAAGATACTGAAAGGTCAGGGCAAGATTACCGAAATAAATGTTGCCGAGACATTGAAGGAGGTGCGTCGTGCCTTGCTGGATGCCGACGTGAACTACAAGACCGCCAAGGAATTTACCGAGACCGTCAGACAGAAAGCACTGGGTCAGGATGTGCTTAATGCCGTGAAACCGGAACAGATGATGGTGAAGATCGTGCATGATGAACTGGCTACCCTGATGGGTGGCACGGCTGTCGACATCAACATCAAAGGTTCTCCGGCAGTCATCCTCATGGCTGGATTGCAGGGATCTGGAAAGACCACCTTTTCCGGGAAACTGGCCCATATGCTCAAAAGTAAACGAGGCAAAAATCCGTTGCTGGTTGCTGCCGACGTCTATCGTCCTGCAGCCATTGAACAGTTGAAAGTGCTGGGAGAACAGATCGGTGTGCCGGTATACGCGGAAGAGGAAAACAAGAATCCGGTAAAGATTGCGCAAAACGCCATTCAGTATGCCCGTCAGCACGGAAAGGATCTGGTAATTATCGACACTGCCGGACGTCTGGCCATCGACGAGCAGATGATGAATGAGATCGAATCAATCAAGAAGGCGGTCAATCCGCAGGAGATTCTGTTCGTGGTAGATGCGATGACCGGTCAGGATGCCGTAAACACAGCCAAAGAGTTTAACCAGCGGCTCGACTTCAACGGCGTGGTGCTCACCAAACTCGATGGCGATACCCGCGGCGGGGCAGCACTATCGATACGTTCGGTAGTCGACAAACCCATCAAGTTTGTCGGTACGGGTGAGAAACAGGACGCCATCGATGTATTCCATCCCGAACGTATGGCCGACCGTATCCTGGGGATGGGCGACATTGTTTCACTCGTGGAAAAGGCGCAGGAGCAATATGACGAAGAGGAAGCGCGGCGCCTGCAGAAGAAGATAGCGAAGAACCAGTTCGACTTCAACGACTTTATTGCCCAGATACAGCAAATCAAGAAGATGGGGAACCTGAAAGATCTGGCCTCTATGATTCCCGGGGTAGGGAAACAGATCAAAGATCTGGACATCGACGACGATACGTTCAAAGGTATTGAAGCGATTATCCGTTCCATGACCCCCGGCGAGCGCAGCAACCCTGAAATCCTGAATGGGAGCAGACGCGCCCGCGTCGCCAGGGGTAGCGGCACCAGCGTACAGGAAGTAAACAAACTGATTAAGCAATTCGACGAGACCCGCAAAATGATGCGTATGATGACATCGGGAGGCGGCAAACAGGCGATGCGGAATATGCGGAGAAGGTAAATTGATATGCCAATATGCTAATGTGTCGATATGCCGATGTGCTAATGTGCCGATGTGATGATCTGAATCTGATAGCTATCTTGTATACTATTGGATGTACAAATTTTATTTCTAAAGAATTGAACACTCATAAACATGCAATTAATAGACGGAAAGGCAATCGCCGCACAAATCAAGCTGGAGATAGCTGAAGAAGTGGCACAGATAAAAACTGCCGGGGGCAAAACACCCCACCTGGCAGCGGTACTGGTGGGTCACGACGGCGGCAGCGAGACCTACGTGGCCAACAAAGTACGCGCCTGTGAAGAGGTGGGATTCAAGTCGACCCTCATCCGTTATGAGGAGGATGTGACCGAAAGGGAACTGCTCGATTGTGTGGAGCGTTTGAACAAAGATGCCGATGTCGACGGTTTTATCGTTCAATTGCCTTTACCCGGGCATATTTCCGAAGCCAAAATTACCGAAGCCATCGATTACCGGAAAGACGTAGACGGCTTTCATCCTGTAAACGTGGGACGTATGTCGCTCGGCATGCCCTGCTTTCTCTCGGCTACGCCGGCCGGAATTGTGGAGCTGCTGCGGAGATACCATATAGAAACCAAAGGGAAACACTGTGTGGTATTGGGGCGCAGCAACATCGTCGGCAAACCGGTATCAATGCTGATGATGCAAAAAAGTTATCCCGGCGACTGTACCGTCACTGTCTGCCACAGCCGCACCAGGAATATCAAAGAGATTTGCCTCCAGGCTGACATTATCATCGCCGCACTGGGCGTTCCGGAATTTCTGCGGGGAGATATGGTAAAAGAGGGAGCCGTGGTGATTGATGTGGGCACCACGCGTGTACCGAACAGCAACACCAAATCGGGATTCAAGCTGACGGGTGATGTGAAGTTCGATGAAGTGGCACCCAAATGTGCCTACATTACACCGGTTCCGGGCGGTGTGGGTCCGATGACCATTGTGTCTTTGCTTGGAAATACCCTGCTGGCAGGGAAAAAGGTGATTTATGAAACAAGCAAATAAACATGTGATAGTTACCGGCGGTGCACAAGGCATCGGCCGGATAGTGACCGAAGAATTACTGAATAACGACTATCGGGTATCGATCTTCGACATCGACAACGAGGCAATGGAGGAGATTCGTCCCCATTTTCACAAGCGTTCCTGCGCGTGTTTTATTACGGATGTCTCCAATGAAGTGAGTGTCCACTCATCCATCAGGGCGGCGGTCAAAAAATTCGGCCCGGCATATGGTCTTGTAAACAACGCCGTCTACGAACTTTTCAAGCCAATGGAAGAGCTTACGCTCGATGAGTGGAACCGGGCCATTTCCACCAACCTTACCGGCACCTTTCTCTGCAGCAAATACCTCGCTCCTTACCTGAGGGAGACAAAAGGGTCAATCGTGAATATGTGTTCCACCAGGGCTTTTCAGTCCGAGGCAAATACGGAATCTTATTCAGCCTCCAAAGGCGGCATCTTCTCGCTCACCCACGCCATGGCTGTGAGCCTCGCTCCTGATGTGAGGGTGAACAGCATCAGTCCCGGTTGGATAGATGTGTCGGCAATAAAGAAAAAAACGATCGCCCGGCAAGTGGTATTATCGAAGGAAGATCATTTGCAACACCCCGCGGGACGCGTGGGCAACGCCTGGGATATCGCACGGATGGTTTTGTTTCTGATGGATGCGGAGAACAGTTTCATCACTGGTCAAAATTTCACTGTCGATGGAGGAATAACAAGGAAGATGATCTACGTATGAAGGTCAAGACGATTATTTTCGTTTAATTGCGGCTTACTTTGATTAGCAGGATGCCCACCAGCGTCCAGAAAATCTCCCGGATACGCTTGCACAAACTCACAAACACGCCATAAGCAAGGGGGATCGACAAAATACCATAAACCATCATCATTCCTCCCTCACGTGATCCCATCTGCATCGGCATAAAAAACAGCAGATTCCCGACGAGTGACTGAATGGATTCAATCAGTATACTCTGTCCGAATGTAACCGGCCAATCAACTGCCTGCATCATCAGCACCACTTCGATACAGATAAAAAAACGAGAGAACAGTTCCAGCGACAACGAAAGGATAAAATCTTTTTTCCGGTTATTGTACAGATCGGCAATCAGATAATCCATTTGATCAATTTTATCCTGGTTTTGCAGCCGATAGGCTCTGGTCTGCTTTCCAATAAAGGGCAGTCTGCTTGCCAGTATCAAAGCCCTGTTAACGCCTCCTCTCGTATAAACCCTGTATGCCCATAAGAGGAGCAGGAAAGAGGTGGCACTGGACACGATCAATCCCAACGCAACCGTGTTTGAGAGGACGGGCACCAAAAAAAGCAGCAACGGGATGGAAACCATCCAGAAGATAAAATGAGAAACAAAATGCATCATGGTAGTCAGGAGGACAGAAGAGGTAGCTTTCTGAATTCCCAGTGTCGGTTGCAATTCGATGATCTTGTACGGTTCACCTCCCATCAGTCCGAACGGGGTGATATAATTGATAGCAAATCCGCTGATCACCAGCTTGAAGAGTCTGAAGAAACCGACTCCTTTTGCCTCCGGACTTCCATCCTGGATAATGAGATAACAAGAAACAGTATTGAGGAGATAGACAATAGCCCATAAGCCGATAATGGGTACAAACCACCAGCCTGTTTGTTTGATGTCGTGCCAGATATTGCCGAGCCCGATTTTGTAAATCATTATTCCCAATGCAAGTGCCCCGAGAAAAAAGAAAATATTCTGAGCAATTTTCGCTTTCTTTGCCATAGAGGAAGTACAAAAACGGGCTGTTATTTTCTGAATGGTGGTTTTACAACCAGTGCTTTCAGGTTCTTATTGCGTATCCTTACGTATATTCCGGTATTTGCTTTTGCAAATTCCGGTTTTACATATCCCATGCCTATACCCGTTTTCAGTACCGGCGAGATTGTCCCCGATGTGACATTCCCGATCACTTCACCGGCTGCATTCACAATGTCATAGCCGTGACGGGGAATACCTTTGTCCACCAATTCGAAACAGCATAATTTGCGGGATATTCCCGCTGCTTTCTCCTTTTCCAGTACTTCCCGGCCTACGAAAGGTTTGTTGTCTGTGAACTTTGTGATCCATCCCAGTCCCGCCTGCAAAGGTGTTGTGGTATCATCCAGGTCGTTCCCGTAAAGGCAGAATCCCATCTCCAGGCGGAGCGTATCGCGTGCACCCAACCCGATGGGCTTGATACCGTATGCGGCTCCCGCTTCAAAAAGAGCATCCCAAATTTTGCGCCCCTGTTCAGGATAAAAATAAAGTTCAAAACCGCCTGCTCCCGTGTAGCCGGTGTTGGAAATGACTACGTTATCCACACCGGCTATGGTGCCGGTAGTAAAGGAATAATAGGGAATCGCAGAGAGATCAATGTTCGTCAGCAGCTGTATCGTTTCCTGAGCCCTGGGGCCCTGCACAGCCAACTGAGCCATCCATCCGGAAGCATTCTCCAGTTCTGCACCCATCGTATTGTGTTGCTGGCACCAGCTCCAGTCCTTCTCTATATTGGCTGCATTTACCACAAGGAGATATTTCTCCGGTTCAAACTGATAGACAATGAGATCATCCACAATACCGCCCTGCTCATTCACAAAACAGCTGTATTGTGCTTTTCCGGGTTGCAGCCTGGAAGCATCATTGCTGCCAACTCTCTGCAGAAACTCCAGCGCTTTGGGCCCTTTCACCCAAAACTCACCCATGTGAGATACATCAAAAACACCAACAGCGTTGACCACTGTGAGATGTTCATCCATAATGCCAGAGTACTCTATGGGCATATTGTAACCGGCAAATTCATGCATTTTGGCTCCAAGAGCTATGTGCAAATCGGTAAAAGGAGTTTGTTTCATATTGTCAGTTTTCAGTTTCAGGTATCCATGGTCAGTACCAGTTTCTGGTTCTGGGTTAGTAAGTTTCGAGGTTTCGAGGTTTCAGTTATCGGCATGTGTTCAGTGGTCAGTTTTTAGGCGTACCACTCTCTTTTGCGACCAGTTCGGCTATTTTCACGATTACCTCCGATGCTTTTTCCAACGATGGTACCGGCAAAAATTCATACCTGCCGTGAAAGTTCATTCCCCCTGCAAATATGTTGGGACAGGGTAAGCCCATGAACGCCAAGCGGGCTCCGTCCGTCCCACCCCGTATCGGTTTGATATTGGGTTTCACACCCACTTCTTCCATCGCCCGGAATGCATAATCGATCACATGCTTCACCGGCTCCACCTTCTCCCGCATATTGTAATACTGATCTTTGAGCTCCAGCTTCAGGCGATTGTCGTATTTTTGGTTCAGCACGGCGACAGCGCTCTTCATAAGCTCTTTTCGTTGTACAAATTTTGCCCGATCATGGTCGCGTATGATGAACGACAGCTTTGCCTCATCCACTGTTCCGTTCTGCGAAATCAGATGGTAAAACCCTTCATATCCCTCCGTCGTTTCGGGGCGTTCGTCTTCCGGAAGCAATGCAACCAACTCATTTGCCACATGAAGGGCATTGATCATTTTATTTTTCGCGTATCCCGGATGCACATTGCGGCCCTGTATTTCAATTTTTGCGGAAGCCGCGTTGAAGTTCTCATACTCCAGCTCCCCCACCTCACTGCCGTCCATCGTATATGCCCATTCGGCACCGAATTTAGCCACGTCAAATTTATCTGCTCCGCGTCCGATCTCTTCATCGGGAGTAAATGCAATGCGTATTTTGCCGTGTTCGATTTCGGGATGATCCAAAAGGTACTGCATGGCAGTCATTATTTCCGCTATCCCCGCCTTATCATCGGCTCCCAGCAGTGTATTACCATCGGTGACAATGATATCTTCCCCCACATGACGGAGTAACTCCGGAAAATCGGAAGGCGACAGAATTACTTTTTTATCTTCGTTCAGCACGATATCGTTCCCATCATACTTCTTCACCAACCGTGGATTCACATTCTCACCGCTCATATCGGGACTCGTATCGAAATGAGCGATAAAGCCAATGACAGGGATCTCTTTACGGGTGTTGGAAGGCAATGTGGCCATCAGATAACAATGATTATCGAGGCTCACATCGCTCAATCCCATCTCCAAGGCTTCCTTCTCCACCTCTTTGGCAAGATTGAACTGCTTTTGGGAACTGGGCATCTGCGTGCTCTGCTCGTCCGATTGTGTATCGATACGCGCATATTTCATAAATCGATCTACGATATCCATGCTGAACCTGTTTTTGGTTTTGATTTTTTCTCAGATAAAGCAACATTGCGTGTGCAAAGATAGAAAAAACGGCGTAAATAGTAAAAAACAATTGCACCATTTTGGAACAAGCAGAAAAAAGCGTATCTTTGTACCCGGGTAAGTCCTATACGGCCAGCTCCCATTGAATCCCCCAGGTCTTGATCGAAGCAAGGGTATTTGGTTGTAGCGGCGCGATATAGTAAGCTTACCCATTTTTTATGATACAATGAACCCCTTCCGCCATCGGCGACAGAAGGGGTTTTGTACATATTGGGGCCAAGCAGTTACGCTATTTTCGGAAATAACTTTGCGTCGATCGAATATTTACCGGCACCAATCAGAATGGATGCGGCAAAAACAATCAAAAGATCCATTGCATGACCAAAGATCATGAAATTATCTCCGGCTGAAAGGTGGGTTCCCAGCGCCACTGCCATTGTTCCGGTAAGCAGCAATGCCGCGGGACGGAAGAAAAGTCCCAGTGCAAACAGCAGTCCCCCGACCGACTCTCCAAAAGCACCGAGGAATCCCCAGAATGCCGGAGCAAAATCGATCCCGAAATTTGACATGGTACTTCCTACCATTGTCCATGTTTCCACACCTCCCGTAATCTTGGGAAATCCGTGCAAAAAGATGGAAATACCTATTCCCACTCTTAAAATCAGCCACCCGGCCTGTAATAAATTGTTTTTTTGTTTCATACGTCAATTTAATTTTTTTAAGTTCGCTACTCAACGTTCAAAAATATCTTGAGGAGTGAACTGATGTTCATACCTTCATCTTATGTTTGTACATTGATCTCCTTGATTAGAACAAAGCCATAAATTTTGTTTCAATTAACAAATGCACGCTTACTTTTCCAAAAAATAAAAATTTATGTTTGTCGCTACTTATTTAAACATAAACAGGCCTTTTTTGTTTATATTTACCATATAATTAATAATAAATAATATTGATATGTCAACATATGCTCCTTTCGCAAAGCCAATGTACGTGATGCTCAAACCGGTAGGATCGAAATGCAATCTCGATTGCGACTACTGTTACTATCTGGAAAAGGCAAATCTCTATCAAAACAAACAGCAGGTGATGAGCGAAGAGCTCCTGGAACGGTTTATTCAACAATATATTGAATCTCAAACCATGCCCCAGGTGATGTTCACCTGGCACGGCGGTGAAACCCTGATGCGCCCTCTCTCCTTTTACAAAAAAGCGGTCGAACTGCAAAAAAAGTACGCAAGAGGAAGACAAATCGATAATTATATACAAACAAACGGAACTCTTCTAAACGACGAATGGTGCAAATTTTTCAAAGAGAACAACTTTCTCGTGGGCATTTCCATCGACGGACCACAGGATTTTCACGATGAATACCGTCGCGACAAGATGGGTCGTCCCTCTTTTCACCGGGTAATGAAGGGGATTGAATTGTTGAAGAAACACGGTGTGGAATTCAACTGTATGGCTGTCGTAAACGATTACAACGTAGATTATCCGCTGGAATTCTATCGTTTTTTTAAAGAAATCGGATGTCAGTACGTCCAGTTCACACCCATCGTAGAGCGATTGCGGAAAAATAAATCGTCCTTAAAACTGGCAACGGCGCAGGAAGAGGATGATGAGGCGGAACTGGCTCCTTTCACCGTGCCGGCAGAGAAATGGGGAAATTTCCTATGTACCGTTTTTGATGAATGGGTGAAAGAGGACGTGGGGAAAATGTTTATCCAGATATTTGATTCCACACTGGCCAACTGGGTGGGTGAACAACCGGGAGTCTGCACCATGGCCAAGACTTGTGGCCATGCAGGCGTCATGGAGTTTAACGGCGATGTGTACTCGTGTGATCATTTTGTATTTCCGGAATACCGTTTGGGAAACATTTACAGTAAAACGCTGACCACAATGATGTATTCCGAGGAACAGCTGAGGTTCGGAAATGACAAATTCGACAAACTTCCGCAACAATGCCGCGAATGTGACGTACTGTTTGCCTGTTACGGCGAATGCCCTAAAAACAGGTTTATCAAAGACAGATATGGCAATAAGGGATTAAACTATCTTTGTAAAGGTTATTACAAGTTCTTTCATCACGTGATGCCCTACATGGACTTCATGAAACAGGAACTGCTGGCAAAAAGGCCCCCTGCCAACGTAATGGAATGGGTAAAGCAGGGAAATCCGAAATAGGGAATACGAATTTTACAGATTGATTGATCTGAGCCTGTTCAATGAAACAGGTACCAACTGATTTCCTGTGGGAGCGAAAAAAAACCGAACCACACAAGGATTCGGTCTTTATATTGCTTTTAAGCCATGCTTCACCGTTCAATTCACACCCTGTCGGGCCGAATAGCTGATTTTCAGTGCATAAGCCTGTCTCAATGCCTGTTTCACATCGGTAATGTACTGCATGCGCGTTTCTTCGTCCGCTTTGATGGAAACTGTCATCAGCGGCTGGTCGGCCTCATTCATACTTGCCTTCTCCTGAGCAATATAGTCCTGAATCTCCGAAACCTGTGCAAAACGGTCGTTCAACTGCATCTGTGTACCGGTACCTAAACGGGTATCCATGGGTGGTCCGATATTGATATAGGTCACCAGTGACTTCTTCTCCAGTTTCTGTACTTCCGAAGCTGTGGGCAGTTTCATCCGCACCATCAGCGTCTCTGAACGCATGGTGGTGGTAACCATAAAGAAAAACAGGATGGCGAATACAATATCAGGCATAGAAGAGGAGTTTAATGCAGGCATCTCTTTTTTGCCACTCTTATTAAATTTTCCCATATCTATTGTCCTCCAAAATTTTTAGGTTCAGCCTCAGAGATACGCTGAGGATAGAGATCATTAATTTGTCCCTTCTGCTCTTCCGACAACGCTTCATAAGAAGTGTTGAAATATTTTCTTGCGCCTTCTTCTCTCAATTCGTTGTATGCTCTCACTAGTTCATTTTGCACAGCGATATATGCTTTGTAACTGGTAGTAGCATCGTTCTGAATGGAGATCACATGCTGATCTGTCACCGGCACAATACCGATAGGCGGACCGAAATCTTTCTCTGTCAATTCCGGGAGCTGTTCATTGTTTGAAGTATTGAGTACAAATTCCTTCACTTTATCTTTCAAAGGAACCTTTCCTCCTGCTCCACGCAGTTCTTCCGCCGTTGCATACCATTCACTGCCCAACTGATTTTGCACCATTGTTTCGTTTCGTGCATTAACCAATACCACCAGCAGATTTCTGCGCTGCACCTCAACCGATGTCTGATCTTCGGACTGTGGGGGTGGAGGCAGACGTCGTGCCAAACCGGAATCGACGTCCATATTGGATACCAGCAGGAAGAAAGTCAGCAACAGGAAAGAAATGTCGGCCATGGAACTAGCGTTGAGTGCCGGAACTTTTCTTGATGTTTTTGCCATAAGTTAAACCTTTCTTTTCTTTAATGTTATCACTGCCGATTAAGCTTTTCTTTTGAAAAGGGGCAGTATCAAAATAGCAAGAAACGTAAGTGCGAGTAAAAAATAGGCGCTATATAGCCACATATCGGTCAGCTTCAATGTTGCCGGCTGGTTGTCGGGACCATCGTAACCAGGGATATTGAGCAGTGTACCATCACCGATCGAAAAGGTGATGAGCAACAGGGCCGCAATACCCACCAATGCGAGAAAACCGCCCAGTGCTTTCTTGGGACTCTCTTTCAACTGTTTTAAAAAAGCGGATATGGCAAATCCGATAAGCACTGCCACTGTGATTACCAGGAGAATATAAGCCCAATACAAAACAATGTCAGTATATTTAGGCTGACTCATCTCAGCGGCAATTTTATCTTCTCCCGAAGCCTGACCTCCCAGGTAGAACACTCCCATCACAAGTATAGATATAATCACACCTATCAGGAGCGTTGTTCTGGAAGTTCTATGAATTTTCGTTACAGCCATGGTGATTACAAGTTTTTATATTTAACGTTATATTTGATCACATGATCCAGGAAAGTGATGGATGCATCTTCCATTTTGCTCAGGATACCTTCCATTTTGCTGAGAAGATAGTTATAGATGACCTGGAGAATCAAGGCAACGATCAAACCACCCACGGTAGTGATCAAAGCCACCTTCATACCACCGGCCACAATCGTCGGGCTCATATCACCGGCTCTTTGGATATCATCGAACGCCTGAACCATACCAATTACCGTTCCCAGGAATCCGAGCGACGGCGCAATCGCGATGAACAAAGTGATCCAGGAGAGGTTTCTTTCCAGCAATCCCGATTGTACACCACCATAAGACACAATAGAACGTTCTACAGCATCCGGGCCTTGATCCAAACGAAGTAAACCCTGATATACGATGGAGGCAATAGGGCCTCTTGTATCGCGTGCGATATCTTTGGCAGCTTCCACATCGCCTCTGTCCATGGCGTCTCCAATTTTGTTCAGAAAAACATCAGGATCCACATCAGCCAGACTCAGGTAAATAATTCTTTCAAGACAGAAAGCAAGTCCAAGGATCAAACAGATAGCGATTAAGCTCATAAAACTTGCACCACCTTCGATAAACTTCACCTTCAATGCCTGATGAAATCCACCGCCGGAGGTTTCCTGCACAGCAGCGGGAGCAGTCTCAACAGGGGTTGCGGCAACTTGTTCTGTTTGTTCCTGGGGAGTTGTGTCTTGCGCTACAAGAACCGATGACAATCCCACGGACATCATTCCGAAGATTGCTAAAATTGCAAATAACTTTTTCATTGTGTGTTCAATTTTTTTGATTAATGATCTTTGATTGTTTGTTGTATTAATAATTGATTTCCATATATTTACTGTTCTACATGCAATGTGACTTTTTTCCTCAGAGCGGAGAGAGCGGGATTCGAACCCGCGATACACTTTTGGCGTATACACGCTTTCCAGGCGTGCCTCTTCAACCACTCGAGCATCTCTCCCAAAGGAGACTCCTATGAAAACGGGTGCAAATTACAAAAAAAAAATCATTTGCGTTCAATCCGGGGAGCAAAATTACTGAATTTATCGATTATATGCTACCTCCGAGAAAAATTATTTTAATAAAAAAATTATTTCCTTTGGATGGGGGCAAATAAATTATTTGCATTGCTGCTTGTTATCCGGGCTGTTTCTTCCGGAGTGATCGCCCAAACTTCCGACAATTTATGCACGATAAAGGATAAATAGGAAGATTCATTTCTTTTCCCCCTGAAGGGAACAGGAGCAAGGTAAGGTGCGTCTGTTTCCAGTACTACCTTGTCTCTCTGACAATTTTTAAGTGTTTCTGCCAGCCCTGAATTTTTAAAAGTAATGACTCCGTTTATCCCCACCCAGAAGTCAGGTAATTGCAGGATTGCGTCTAAATCGGCTTTTGTCCCTCCAAAACTGTGGAATACACCTCTCAGTCGCTTTTCACCCACTCGTTTAATACTCTTTATCACTTCTTCTGTGGCATTCCGGAAATGGATCGATACCGGAAGGTCCTTCTCTATGCTCCATTTTAACTGTGCTTCAAACACCGCTGTTTGAGCAGCGGAAAGCGAGGAATCCCGGTAAAGGTCGATGCCTATTTCCCCCACGGCAATATAGGGGAAGTGAAGAAACTCCTCATAGACTGTATCGAGTTGTTGCTTCCAATGTGGCTGCACACTTGTGGGATGGAGCCCCATCATCGTGAAGAAAAAACCGGGATACAGCGCTGTAGTCGCTTTCAAACCGGCGATGGTCGTTTCATCAATATTGGGCAACAATACTTTCTCTACCCCCGTATTTTTCGCCCGCGCTACTACTCCGGCAATATCATCCTTAAACTCTTCCGTAAAGAGATGAGCATGCGTATCAATCAGTTTCATTCTACGCGCTCTCCCTTTCTGTAATAATAAACGACACCGTATTGCCTGTTTATATCAAGACGTTCAGCAGCCGTGAGATCCATAGTACATTTTTCCACCTCTTCCCAAATATCAAGAATCACCTGATCCACTATTTCCCGATATTCCGCCACTTCGTCCTGCACCCTTGTTGTAGCCTTCTGATGCAACTTTTGTGTCTGGTAAGCATCCTTGCACAGTGAGTACATCACTTTTACCTTGGCTACCGACGGGTTATAGACAGGAACGCCACCTTGAACGATACGTGCATTTTCGCCATCAATGATTTTTTGTCCCCATTCCAGCAGCTGTTCGGTGGAAGTCAGATCAGGAACAATCATATTGCTGCCTTCCAGGCCATAGAGTGAGAGATGTTCTTCCTTGATTTCAGAACGCATGACACACATATATAATACCTGCACAAAATGGGAAAGATACATACGTGCATTTTTCACTTTCACCATAAACGACTTGTTGGCTTTTACCTGGGTGTCGTACATCTGCTGGTAACGCGTACAAAGGCGCTCGAAGTGAATCAACACCCGATTTGCCTCGGCAATCAGGTGAGGGGAAACGGATAACTCCTGGAAATCCGTATCGGCGGCCTTTTCAACTGCCGTCCTCAATGCCTTCATACGGGCACTGTCAGTATTGGGTAATCGACGATAGGGCATGCATTTTTACTTTTCTCTGTACATCAGATTTTCCGATAAGTCGATCAAATCTTTTTTCCGGTCATCCGGCACATGAATGGCTGAGAGACAATCCAATGATGCAAGGTAATACTTTTCGATGAGATTCCCGGTAATGATTCTCAAATTTAATGCATCATAGATATTTTTAACAAAAGCGATTTTTGTTTCCGGATCGTAATCGGTCACCGAGAGCCAGTGCTCCAGCGCATTTCTTTGGGTTTTGTCGGAATGCTTTAAAGCTTTAATCAATAGAAATGTCTTTTTGTTGCAGAGAATGTCACCACCTATTTTTTTCCCGAAAGTCTTTGGATCGCCGTAAACGTCGAGCAGATCATCTTTTAACTGAAAAGCAAGTCCGATGTTTATGCCATATTCATACAGATAATCGGCATCGCGAGGAGCAGCTCCCGCGATAACGGCCCCGATTTTTAATGCAGAGCCGATGAGTACCGCCGTTTTCAGACGGATCATTTCCAAATATTCCGATTCCGAGACATCCATACGCATCTCAAAGTCCATATCGTATTGCTGTCCTTTGCATATCTGTATCGCAGCGGCGGAGAAAAGTTCCAGCACCTCGGGGAGCAATTGCAGGGGGACTTTGGCAATGTATTGATAGGCTTTGATTACCATCGCATCTCCTGACAGAATGGCACTGTTGGCATTCCATTTTTTATGCACAGTAGGGTTCCCGCGCCTCATATCCGCCTTATCCATCAGGTCGTCGTGCAGAAGAGAGAAATTATGGAATATCTCAATTGCCATGGCGGGATTCAGCACTGCATCGGCCTCTTTGCCAAAGAGATCGGCTGCCATAAGTGTCAATAACGGTCTGAGTCTCTTTCCACCAATCGACAGGATATATCTGGCCGGATCAAACAATGTCAGCGGTTGTTCACCGGTAAATACCTTTTCGATGGCTTCACCGATCATCTTTTCGAAAACAGCTACTTTATCATTCATCGGATGGATGATATGAAGTAAAAAAGCTGCTTTTGCTATTCAAAAGCAGCTTTTTTACATTATTCGGTCAATTAATTCTGCAAGCGAAATACTACCGGAAGTGTAAAACGTACACGTACGGGCTGTCCGCGCTGCCTACCGGGCTTCCAGCGAGGCATCTGCTGTATCACACGGATAGCCTCCCTGTCGAGTGAGGGGTCCACGCCGCGTACCACCTGCACGTCGGTAATACTGCCATCTTTTTCCACCACAAAATTACAAATAACACGTCCCTGGATACCATTCTCCTGCGCGATGACAGGATATTTGATATTATCACTTAGGAACTTCATCATGGCTGCGTTTCCACCCGGAAATTCGGGTTGGTTTTCCACGACCACGAAAATTTCTTCGGTCACCTCTTCCTGTTTGGGTTTTGGTGGTGGGGGTGGTACATAAGACTGTAACTGCCGTTGCGATTGATCATCTTCGACCTGAATATTCAGCTTTGTTTCCACTTTCTCTTCCACGACTTCAATGATTTCGGGTGTTTCCGGTTCCGGTGGAGGAGGCGGGGGAGGCGGAGTCGGGTCGCGACGAGTAATTTCAATTTCTTCCTCGGCCAGCACGTCCTGAACGAGGACAGTCTCGTCCAATTTTTTTGTCTGGGTCGACCATTCAAAAGCGAAGAAAAGAACGGAGACACTAAGCACGATTCCCATCAGGATAAAGGTGCCTCTATGTCCTTCCAAATCCGCTTTTGGCGATTTTTTTACTTCATCTTTGTTCATTGTAAATTTTTTTTTATCTACTGCTCGTTTTAATCACGCTGTTTAAATGCAAAAATAGCTATTTTTTTTTTCGTACTGCAATTTATAAAGAAAATTCCGAAAAAAAACCGTTTTAATTTCTTTATAGGCAATTATCAACTTTTTCACATTTCCACATTTCCACATCTTCACATCTTCACTTTCTACTTCCCGAATTCTTTACTGCACATCATCAAATCATCACATCATCACATCATCAATTCATCACATCAACGCATAACTCGTGGCTCTTTGTTCTTTACTCTTTGTGAATATGACAGGGTAGGCGGGGCAAGGTTTAACGAAAGCGCTTTATTTTACTTTATAGATATCTTTCAAATTCCGCCCATATCCATCATAATCGAGACCATACCCCACGATAAAATCGTTGGGGATTTCGAGTGCCACGTAATCGAGATGGAGTTTCTGTGTCAGTGCTGCCGGTTTAAAGAGCAGGGTGGCAATCTTCACCTCTTCCGGTTTATAATGCGTCAGTTCCTTTAGCAATGAGCTCATGGTATTCCCGCTGTCCACAATATCTTCTACAATCACCACCAAACGTCCTTCGATGCTTTCGTTCAAGCCGAGCACCTCCTGTACCTGTTGAGCAGAGGTTGTACCTTGGTAGGATGCCAGCCGTACAAATGTGATTTCGCAGGGAATGGAAACCACCTTCATGAGCTCACCGGCAAACATGAAAGCCCCGTTTAACACCGCGAGAAAAATGGGGTTCCTGCCTTCCAGCTCCGCATTTATTTGTTGGGCAACGCGTTTTATTTCCTGTTCAATAACCTCTTGTTCAATAAACAGTTCAAACTGTTTGTCTTTAATGGTGATCACCTCTTTCACTTTTCCGAAATTTTAAAACGCCAAAATTACTACTTTTTGTGATGTTACGGAAATGAATCTGATTTTTTAGTCGAATATTGTCAGAAAGGGTTCATTGGAGCCTCAATTTACAGGTGTAAATAAAAATCACGTACCAAATCAATGTATTCCCGGGAATATTGATGCCGGGAATGTTCGATGAAGAATTATGTACGGAAATCATGCAACTCAACGGTCATTCTGTCAGAAAAAGGGGAATTGGCGATATTCTCCCATGTAAATTGCTTAAAATGAAAAAAAGGATTGCTCATCGCCACTGTGAATTGCTTTTTGTCTGTTTGGCATGGATTTTGAACATGTATCTCTCACACCATAAAACAAAAGTAGCCATTTTCCCGTTTTGAAGACGAATAAAATGATGAATATGCATCCATTTCAAATACATACACTGAGCGACGAAGATTCCGAAGGGAATGTCATTTCTTTTATTACCAGCGACTTTATCGACGGTAATACCGATATCGACGAAGTGCATCTGCAAGAATTACTGCCGATACTTCCTCTGCGCAACACCATTGTTTTTCCGGGAAGTACGCTCCCCATTTCCGTGGGCAGAAAAAAATCGCTGGACCTGATCAAGTCACTCGGCAAGAAACAACGCTATATCGGACTGGTGTGCCAGAAAGACACAAGCGTTGAAAATCCCGATAAGGAAGATCTGTACAGCATCGGCGTGATTGCCGAAGTGATTCGTGTGATTGAGCTTTCCGACAACAACTTCAGCATCATCGTGCAGGCGAAGAAGCGTTTCGAGTGGCTTGAGATCACGCAGACAGAGCCTTTCATCAAGGCGACCTATAAATTACGGGATTACGAGAAAGTCCCGAAGGATGACAGGGAATTCAAGGCAATCCTGGATTCCATCCGTGATGCCATGCTTCACATGCTGCATCTGCTGGGTGAGCCGCCGAAAGAACTGATACAAACCCTCAGCAATGAATCGTTTTCCGATATGCTCATCAGTTACTGCGGCACAAATCTGCCCATCGACAGCAGGGAAAAGCAGGAATTATTAGGTATCAACAATGAAAAGGAGCAGGCATACCGTTTACTGATGATTCTCAACCGTGAGTCACAGATACTGGAGTTGAAGATGAACATCCAGCTGAAAACGCGTGAGGATCTGAGTCAGCAACAAAAAGAATATTTCCTGCAGCAGCAGATTAAAACCATCCAGGAGGAACTGGGTGGCAACACGCAGCAAATCGAAATTGACGAGTTCCGGAAGAAGGCAGAAACGAAAAAGTGGAATGCCGAAGTGGCAGAAACTTTCGAAAAAGAATTACAGAAACTGGAACGATTGAACCCGCAGTCACCCGACTATTCAGTGCAGTTCGGTTATCTGCAAACCATCCTGGAACTGCCCTGGAATGAATACTCCAAGGACAATTTCAACCTGAAAAATGCTCAGAAGGTTCTGGACAGGGATCATTTCGGGATGGAAAAAGTGAAAGAACGCATCCTTGAGCACCTGGCGGTGCTGAAGCTGAAAGGCGATTTGAAATCGCCCATCCTCTGCCTGTACGGTCCTCCGGGAGTAGGAAAAACCTCACTCGGAAAATCGATTGCCGAAGCACTGAACCGCAAATATGTGCGTGTATCGCTGGGGGGACTGCATGATGAAGCCGAAATCCGCGGACACCGACGCACATACATCGGTGCCATTCCGGGTCGCATCATCCAGAACATTCAAAAAGCAGGCACCTCGAATCCGGTCTTCGTGCTGGATGAGGTGGATAAGATTGGCAACGATTTCCGGGGTGATCCCTCATCGGCATTATTGGAGGTCCTCGATCCGGAACAGAATATGGCGTTTCACGATAATTATCTTTCCATCGACTACGATCTGTCGAAAGTGCTCTTTATTGCTACTGCAAATAATCTGAACACCATTCCGCAGCCGCTGCTCGACCGTATGGAGCTGATTAATGTTGGAGGCTACATCACCGAGGAAAAGATCGAGATTGCTTATCGCCATCTTGTACCCAAGGAGCTTCTCAACCATGGCATCGAAAAAGGAACATTTGTCATTCCCAAACCCACGCTGCACAAGATCATTGAAAATTATACGCGGGAGTCGGGTGTGCGCGAACTGGACAAGAAGATTGCCAGGATCATGCGCAAAGTGGCGCGTAAGATTGCTGCAGATGAAGTCTATCCCGCATCACTGAAGACAGCCGATCTGAAAGAATATCTTGGCACGGAGGAGTATACAAGGGATCGATATCAGGGCAATGAATATGCGGGAGTAGTGACCGGCCTTGCCTGGACAGCTGTGGGCGGAGAAATTCTTTTCGTGGAAAGTTCGCTTAGCAGTGGGAAAGGTTCCAAACTAACCCTTACCGGCAATCTGGGTGAGGTCATGAAAGAATCAGCGATGCTGGCCATGGAGTATATCCATGCGCATGCGCAGGAACTGGATATTGATCCAGAAATATTCGAAAACTGGAATACACACATCCATGTTCCGGAAGGAGCTATCCCAAAAGACGGGCCCTCTGCCGGTATCACGATGGTCACTTCACTGGCCTCCATATATACACAACGCAAAGTACGCCCCAATCTGGCAATGACCGGTGAGATCACCCTGCGTGGGAAGGTGCTTCCGGTGGGGGGTATCCGGGAAAAGATCCTTGCTGCAAAGCGGGCGGGCATCACAGATATCATTCTCTGTAAAGACAACCGGAAAGACATTGATGAGATTAAGGCCGATTACGTGAAGGGACTTACGTTTCATTATGTGAGTGACGTAAAGGAAGTGATTGATCTGGCGCTTTTGAAACAAAAAGTAGATCATCCGAAAGATTTCAGGATAAAAAAAGAAGAAAAGTAAAAGAAAAAAGGTGTCGGATTTCCTGCAATGTACAATACCGTAATCCGACACCTGTATGTTTTATGCCAGAAAGAGTTTATATATGAAATAGGTAAGGTATAAAGCAATGAAAATAACGCCCTGACTACGGGTTATACGGGAACTCTTTTTCATGAACAGCCAGAGCAAAACTCCGATACCGATGTTGAAAAGACTGTCCACAAAATTAATATCGGGCGTACTGATAGGATAAATGAACCCGGCGACACCTAATATCAGCAGGGTATTAAAGATGTTCGAGCCCACCACATTCCCAATGGCAATATCCGAACGTTTTTTGACAGCCGCAACCACAGATGTAGCAAGTTCAGGCATGCTTGTCCCTGCAGCCACAATTGTCAGTCCTATCATTGCCTCCGACATCCCCAACTTTGTCGCGATTATCACTGCATTATCCACCAGGAGGTCGGATCCATAAACCAGTGCCAGTAATCCTACCCCAATAAAAAGGATATCCAGCAGCCAATGCTTGCTTAGCCGGATTTCCTCTTCTTCAATTTCTTCCCTTTTATCCGTATTTTTTCTTGAGGAAACCAGCAACCATGTAATGTATGCAATAATCAGCAACACGAGAAAAAGTGCCTCGGGACGGCTAATTTTCGAATCGAGAAACAACAGGAAAAAAAGTATTGAAGCGAGTACCATCACGGGCACATCCAGCCTGAGCAACTGCCGCTTTACGGCCAGCGGGTAAATCAGTGCAGATGAACCCAGTATAATCCCGATATTGAAAAAGTTGGATCCGAGCACGTTGCCGATGGAAAGAGCGCTCTGCCCGTTCATGGCAGCCTTGACACTCACAACCAGTTCAGGCGCACTTGTACCGATAGACACCACGGTCAGACCAATTACCAGGGGACTTACCCCCACACGCTTAGCCAAAGAGGCAGCACCCGACACCAAACCTTCCGCTCCGTAATACAGAATAACAAGCGAAACCAATAACCAAACAATCTCCATTTTCTCTGACTATAATCATACATTGATCACTCTCTCTGGGGGATAACCTAAAAAATAATCGATGTAACCGGCTTGCATCGTACCTAAAAAAAGCTGAAACCTCTTTAAATAAGAGGTTTCAGCTTTGTATGACTCATTTTTATTCAGCGTAAAATCTGAAATCTTTCAGCAATTCCTGAAGCCTTTTCCGCGCAAAGAATATTCTGCTCTTTACCGTACCTATCGGAAGCTCCAGATGCTTTGCAATTTCCTCGTATTTATACCCGGAAACATGCATGGAAAACGGCACCTTATACTCGTCGGTAAAACTATTGATCGCCTTGTTAATCTCCCTGATTGTATAAGCCCCGTCGGGGGTATCAAAACCCGAATCCTGCGGGAGGTTCAGATGATAGAGATTTTCTGTTTTGTCGATAATGGTTTGACTTCTGACTATTTTCCGATAATTATTTACAAAAATATTATGCATGATGGTGAATACCCACCCTTTGAAGTTCACATTTTCATAATATTTCTCCCGGTTGTCCAATACACGAAGCGTTGTTTCCTGCAACAAATCTTTGGCTTCTTCTCTGTCGGCGGTCAACGTCAACGCAAAGTTGAGCATATTGTCCTGCAAGCTTAAAAGCTGTTTTTCGAAAGCAATCTTTGTTTTCATAAGCGATGACTTTTAAATTGTGTTACCTGCAAATATAAGGAGATAAATTCAAAACAGAACATGTTTTCCACGTAAAAACGACTAATGATTGTTAATAAAAAAACATCATCACAATCCACGCTGATATTCAGTAAATTAAAAGCAATTACCCAAATACTGCCGGGTCTCAATTATCCATAAATTATATCAATATTTTCCTGCTGATCATCAAAATTTGCCGTTCCTACGCCGATGAAACCATTTTAGACAGATTCCAAATAATAATCCCGGTTTCACACATTCCACCGGATAACGGAGCGGTACTGTTTATGGCATACTATTTGCAAATCAGTTTTGCAGCCACTCTTGTGGACAAGACAAATACACAGAGCACATGTATTATTCACATTAAATATATATATATGGTACAAAAAGGACAGATAGGGGTCACCACCGACAACATGTTCCCCATTATTAAAAAGTTTCTCTACAGCGATCATGAGATATTTCTGCGTGAAATCGTATCGAATGCCGTGGATGCCACCCAAAAGATCAAAACGCTCTCCGATGTAGGCGATTTTAAAGGCGAACTGGGAGATCTCTCCGTGAGGGTCTCCCTGGACAAAAAAAAGAAAACACTCACCATCTCCGACCGTGGTATCGGGATGACAGCCGAGGAAACAGATAAATACATCAACCAGATTGCACTCTCTTCGGCCAACGATTTTCTGGATAAGTACAAAGACAATGCGAATGCCATCATCGGCCACTTCGGATTGGGTTTTTACTCTTCCTTCATGGTATCGAAGAAGGTGGAGATTGTGACAAAGTCCTATAAAGAAGGTGCTGCTGCCGTGAAATGGTCGTGCGACGGCACACCCGAGTTCACCATGGAAGAGGTGGAAAAAGAGGATCGCGGAACCGACATCATCCTTTACCTGGATGATGAGAACAAAGAATTTCTGGAAAAAGAGAAAATTGCATCACTGCTGAAGAAATATTGCAAGTTTCTCCCTGTACCTATTGTTTTCGGCAAAAAACAGGAATGGAAAGACGGTAAATATGTCGACACGGAAGAAGACAATGTGATCAACGAGGTGAACCCTCTCTGGAAACAGAAGCCGGCAGGCTTAAAAGAGGAGGATTACCTGAAATTTTACCGGGAGCTGTATCCGTTGTCGATGATGGACGAGCCGATGTTCTGGATCCATCTGAATGTGGATTACCCATTTCATCTGACAGGGATACTTTATTTCCCGAAAATAAAGAGCAATCTCGACCTGCAACGCAATAAGATCCAGCTTTACAGCAATCAGGTATTCGTCACCGATTCGGTGGAAGGAATCGTCCCCGAGTTTCTCACCCTGCTGCACGGTGTGATTGACTCGCCCGATATTCCGTTGAACGTCTCGCGTTCTTATCTGCAAAGCGACCACAATGTAAAAAAAATATCGAATCACCTTACCAAAAAAGTGGCCGACAAGCTGGAGGAACTCTTCAAGAAAGACCGCCCTCAATTTGAAGAGAAATGGGACAGTCTCAAACTCTTCATCGCTTACGGCATGCTCTCCGAAGAGAAATTCTACGACAGGGCGGCCAAGTTTGCACTGTTGAAAAATACCGATAACAAGTACTTCACACTGGATGAGTACAAAACCCTGATTGAAGGATCACAAACCGATAAAAACGGTGATCTTGTCTGTCTTTATGCCAGCGATAAGGAAGCACAGTACGCACCTATCGACGCAGCCAAAGAAAAAGGATATGACGTCCTGCTGATGGACGGACAACTGGATGTGCACTGGATGGGACTTCTGGAACAGAAACTGGGCAAAACCCGGTTTGTGAGAGTAGACAGTGACACGGTGGAACATCTGATCGAGAAAGATGAGCGGGAAAACGTAACGCTCACCGACAAACAGAAGGAAAACGTGACCGAAGCGGTGAAGTCGCAGTTGCCTGCGATGGAAAAAACCGAATTCAGCATCGACTTCAAAGCACTGGGTGAGACATCGAGACCGGTGCAGATTACCCAAAACGAGTTCTCACGACGGATGAAGGAGATGGCAGCCATGCAGCAGCAGATGGCTTTCTACGGTGAGATGCCCGACACCTACCAGGTAGTCCTGAATGTGCAGCACCCTCTGATCAAAGCGCTGATCGCCGACAGCGAAAGCAAAGAAAAAGAGGAGCTGATTGCGCAAGTGTCTTCCGAGGGTAAGCTTAAACAGATGGTAGACCTGGCACTTCTCTCCAACGGCATGCTGAAGGGGGAAGCGCTCAGTAATTTCGTGAAACGCAGTTTCGAAATGATCTGAAAACATCTGCCTGTTACGTGATGCAGCATTCACACACGGCATGTCATTACATACCGCAGAGAGCTAAATCTATGCTAACGGACTATCTCCCCATTGAATAAAACCGGTAAACAGTTTTTGTTTACCGGTTTTGCTGTATCTTTGCATCAAAAAAAGCCCAATGAATAAGGCCTACGAGGTTACCTACTCCCCTTTTCGTGCCTTCACGCGGGAAGAGTGGCGGAAGCTGGAAGACCATCCCATGTTTCCCATTTCGGATATCGACCTCACCGCGTTGCAAGCGCTCAACGAACCGCTCACACTCGAGGAAGTGGAAGATATTTATATTCCGATGATCCGGTTGCTGCAGATACATCTTACACACTACCGCAACCTGCATAATGAAAGGGATCAGTTTATCGACAATACCAGTACACCGATGCCCTATATCATCGGTATCGCAGGAAGTGTGGCGGCCGGGAAGAGCACCACAGCACGCGTCCTGCAGAAGCTGCTCTCGATGACGCCGGTACATCCGAAGGTGGAACTCATCACAACCGATGGTTTTTTGTATCCCAACGCTGAACTGGAACGACGAAAAATATTGAATAAAAAGGGCTTTCCGGAGAGCTACGATGCCAAACGATTACTGTCGTTTCTTGCCGGCGTGAAATCGGGAAAGGAAATAGTGGAAGTTCCCATCTACTCTCACCTGTATTACGATGTGGTTGCGAATAAAATCCAGACCATCGAACGACCCGATATTCTGATCGTGGAAGGAATCAATGTATTGCAGGTTTCATCAAACAAGAAAACGCGCCGGCACGTATTTGTATCCGATTTCTTCGATTTTTCCATCTACGTGGATGCCAGCGAAAAAAATCTGCGCGCATGGTATCTGGAGCGTTTTAAAAAACTGCAGCAAACCGCTTTTCAGGATCCTGATTCCTACTTTCACAAATATGCTCCCTATTCTGAGAAAAAGCTACTCAAGTTCGCCAACAAAGTGTGGAACGACATTAATTTACTAAATCTTGAACAAAATATACTCCCCACCCGGTTTCGGGCCGATCTGATTCTCGAAAAGGGAGAATGTCATTTTGTCAGAGGAATCCGCATCCGGAAAATCTAAACCGATAACAGAAGAATTTTCCCCGGCTATGAAATGAACCCCGAAAGTCAGAAAAACTTTCGGGGTTCATTATTTGGCCAACAGCACATTTTAATACAGATACACGTGCTCAATCCCCCATAGCTTAGCCATTGTAAAGAGATATAAGCGAACTGCAGAAAGCCATTACCTGTTACTCAACAATGGCTTATCACTGTCAGCGGATACTTTTTGATTTGTATCATGCTAAAACGCCGGATATCCAGGATTCTGCACCAGGTTATTGTTCGTTTCCCAAGCTGCTTCCGGAATCGGGAAAAGCAACAGATGGGCAGGCGAGGGGGCAGGTCGTAAGTAACCCGGATTTAAAAATTTTCCGAAGCGTATCATGTCCTGCCGGTTCGTATTTTCCCAGGCCAGTTCAAGGCGACGCTCCAGATACAACTCATCCAATGTGGTGGAAGTATAATTGTGTGTGGCGTTTCCGAAACCTCTCTCCCGAATCACATTGATCAGCCTGGTCGCTTCCGCATTATCCTTATTCAGCCTTATTAGTGCTTCTGCCTTCATCAGGTAAACATCGGCCAGACGGAAGATGGCAAAGTCGTTCTCCTGATCAGAGTTTGACAACCCTTTCTCGAACACCCACTTATTGCATCGTGCTCCTTCTTCCTGGTGAACTTCGCCCCATTCACCCTCTCTGATTGTTCCCGGAATGATGTTGAAATCCACCGTATGGTTCAATGGCCGTGCATGAGCGGTGATCAATACTTCGCCCGTAGCCGGGTTAATCATGGGCCCGATCAGGAAGGATCCCTGTTTGCGTTGATCGGCATCGTCAAATTGTTTTACATAATCGGGTTGGGCACTTACCCCGTTCCAGGTACCAACGTTTATTCCCAGCGCTATCGGATCGAGATAATGCAAGGTGCGCTTATGCATATGATTACCGCCGTCGTCTTTTCCAAATGCAATGGGCAAAATAATTTCCCTGGAGACCTCGTTTTTTACCTCAAAGTTTGTTTTCCAGTTCGGTTCGATGATATAATCAAGCGACATCACCTGATCACAGGCATCAATTACACCCTGCCAGTTAGGCGTGCCGGTCCATGCTTCTGCATTGAGGTACATTTTAGCCAGGAGCGTATAGGCAGCTCCCTGGGTAAATTTACCGTAACTTTCACTGGTCACGTCATCGCGCAGGACATCCTTGATATCGTTCAGTTCAGCTACCACAAAATCATACAGTTGTATTCGTGTCGACATGCCGGGAAGTTCGGTACTTTCATAATCAGATACCAGGGGAGCATTTCCAAAATAATCAATCAGAATATAGTACCAGAAAGCGCGTATTCCACGAATTTCAGCCAGCGTGCGTTCCTTGAGCTCCGCATTCATTTCAGATTTTTCAATGGTGGTATAAATCTGGTTGCAGGTTGTGATACCCGACATGCAACTGTTCCAGGATCCGTTGATCAATCCGTTTCGTGCTTCCCAGGTGTGTAACTTAAGCACCATATGTACCCCGCCATCCCACCAGTCACCCCCTATGCGGGTTGGGGTAATCGCCATATCACCGCTCTGTTCCGAAAGCAGGAATATATCACCCGGCCACACACTCTTCAGGGTTTTATAGATGGGCGCGATAATCGCGTTAATTTCAGCCGGCTTCTTTCCAAACTCATCGGAAGGAATCTTGTCATAAACGGTCTCATCCAGATTGGTGCAGGAGAACATACCTCCCAATAAGCCCAAAATTACCGTTATTGAAGTAAGTTTATATATCTGTTTCATATAATTATCGGTTTAGAAAATTAAAAAGTAAGATTAATCCCGAAAGATACCGTACGTGATTTCGGATAATATTCACGATCTTCCACGCCGGGAGCCAGGCCATTGTTCCTGCTCTCATCCACTTCCGGATCCAAGCCCTTGTAGTTGGTCAGTACGAACAGGTTCTGTCCGGTAACATATACACGTGCCCTGTCGAGCCAGTCAATGCCGTCGGTTTTAAAGGTATAACCCAGTGCCATGTTATCGAGGCGGATGTGCGAAGCATCTTCCACATAAAGGGAAGAATATTCAGGCACCACTTTCAGTTGGTACACCAAAGGATCGTTGAGTGCATTTGCCCCGATCAGATAACCCGGGTGACCGTAGGTCATTCTGCCCATGTTCAGCACGTCA
This sequence comes from Proteiniphilum sp., assembly GCA_039683155.1. Taxonomy (GTDB): domain Bacteria; phylum Bacteroidota; class Bacteroidia; order Bacteroidales; family Dysgonomonadaceae; genus Proteiniphilum. The sequence continues at coordinate 4,409 of JBDKRY010000091.1, read as the reverse complement.
TTGCCTAGCGTTCCGCGTAAGAAGATAGATAGATCCCACGATTTAAAGGTAAACTGGTTGTTCCAGCCAAAGGTCAGATCGGGTTGAGCCGAACCAATATACGTGTAATCTTCGGCTGTCACGGAATTTACCTCTTCTCCGTCCTTGTTACGAAATACATATTTTCCGTCTTCGTCAATCCGGACGAATTCAGGTCCGTAGAATTGTCCAACGGGATAACCTTCTTCAATCACGTGGGTTGTACGTCCCGAACCGCCGCGTACCCATGCATCGCCCACCATGATACGGCTTGTAGTATACACATCGTTCGAGAGACGGGTAATTTCATTCTTGTTATGAGCCAGTGTTAAGGCTGTATTCCAGTTAAAGTTCCGGGTTCGCACCGCATCGAAGTTAATCGCGAGTTCGATTCCCATATTTCGCATATCCCCCACATTGGCCATCATGTCAGGATGTAAATAAGGAGGTGTGGGAACCCTATAGGTATACAGCATATCAGTCGTTCGTTTGTCGTACCACTCCAGCGTACCGTTCACCCGTTCGTTAAACAGGTAAAAATCGAGTCCCACGTTAAACATGGCCGTCTCTTCCCACTTCAGATCCGGATTCGCGTTCTGACTAATTTGATAGGCTGTGAGCCATGTACCATTATCATAATAGGTGCCGCTTGTGCCATACAACTGCAAGGTCTTGTAAGGATCGAGGCCGGCCTGATTTCCGGTTATTCCGTAGCCGACACGCAGTTTCAGGTCGTCCACCCATTTCACGTTTTCCATGAATGACTCCTGTGAAATGCCCCATGCTGCCGATACCGAAGGAAAAATACCCCATTTGTTGTTTGCTCCAAACTTCGAGGAACCATCACGACGCAAGGTAGCGGTTACCATATACCGTTCGCTATAGCTGTAATGTGCCCTGGCAAAGAAAGATATCAGGCGGCTCATATTCCGTTCCGATCCTACATCGGTTGGTCGTAATCCCTGTCCCGATTCCAGGTCGTTAGCGCCCAGCAAATCGGTTGTAAAATTCCGGTTTGCCGCCTTCATATAGGAATATCCATTTTCCTCCCATGAGTAGCCACCCAAAGCGTTTAACCGGTGTTCGTCTTCATTACCGAAGCTGCCATTATATTCCAGCGTCCATTCCATCAGGTTCTTATCCCAAATCCGGTTTTCGCGTTGGGCATATCCACCGTCGTTACGTCCGGCCTCGGTTTCTGAATGATAATAAAGACTGGCTTCTTCGGTATGGCGGTCCGTATAGAGCAACGTTTTAATATCAAGCCCCTCCGTCAGATTAAATAAGATATCACCCGAGCCATAATAATGTACGTTTTTGCGCAGGTTTTCGTTATAGGTTTGATTCCGGACCGGATTTCCCTGATCATACTCACGCGTATCGAACCACTCACCGTCGTCCGTCTTCACGGGATATACGGGCACCATATTGTATGCCAGAACAAAATTACGACGGTTGGGCACCTCCCATTCCCCCATTGTGGCAGAGCCCATTAAGCCGATACGCAGGCGGTCGTTGATTGCTCTTTGCTGCAACTGAAAGCGAAAGTTGTATCGCTCCAAAGCATTATCATTTACCACTCCTTCCCGGTTCAGGTAATTGAAGGATGCCCGGTAGTTATTGCCTGAACCTCCACCAGAGAGTGAAATGCTGTGATTCTGTGAAACTCCGTTTCGGGTAATTTCATCGAACCAATCCGTGTTGGTTCCGTATTTATCATATACCGTAGTTTCTTTGTTGTTCTCCCTGGCATAATCACGCCATTCATCCGCAGTTAACAAGTCCGGTTTATTTGACAGACTGGAAACCGCCAGATATCCGTCGTATGACACGGTTGTTTTCACACCCGATCCCCTTTTTGTGGTAATCAGAATTACTCCGCCTGCAGATCGCGATCCATAGATTGCTGCCGAAGAAGCATCTTTTAGAACTGATATGGATTCGATATCCTGAGGGGCTACAGTTTGCAAATCTCCTCCCGGAATTCCGTCAATTACAACAAAGGGGCCCTGGTCATTTTGCAGTGTAGAGACGCCGCGCAATCGCAATCGGGATCCTTCATTTACATCACCCGACGGCGTGGTGATCTGTAATCCCGCCACTTTTCCCTGAAGAAGGTCGGCTGCATCGCGAACCACCCCTTTATTAAACTCAGCCGCAGACACATTTGTTACGGATCCGGTAATTTCCCTGCGTCGTTGCTGGCCGTATCCCACGACGACCAACTCATCCAATAATTCGGTTACATCCAACAGTACCACATGTATGGTTGTGCGTCCGTTTACCGGAATAATCTGAGTTTGCATACCCACATAAGAGACATCCAGTGAAATATCGGGCGATACTCCTTCCAGCACGAAATTGCCGTCTGCGTCTGTCACTGTTCCGGTAGTGGTTCCCTGTACAAGAACAGTTACACCCGCGAGTGGTTCACCTTCTGCATCTGTCACCGTGCCTCTCACGGTAATGTTTTGCGCAAAAATACCCAGAGAAATTATCCAAAGAGACAAGGATAACATTCCCTTCCAAAAATCGGTCATTTTCATTTTCATAGTTCACGAATATTAAATTAATAATTACAAGAACGGCGTTTTAAAGTCAAACAACACATTAATTTTTTCATCTTTAATTCACCGTAAGCAAATATAAACAATCAGAATTGCAAAACAAAATAAAAATTAATTTTTACGCCTTAATTTATACAATTTTGATGCAATCGTTTGCAATGATGACAAAAAGGTAAGTAAAAAAAATCTGAGGTGCGAAAACAAAATATGAGGCAAAAGTAGATGAAATGAGGTATTTCCAAGAACATGAAAATAAAAATCAAGGTTTTTTAGAGGAAAGTTAAAGATAAAGAGTTCCACAAAAGCAAGGACTCACGGTAAATTAATCAGGGAATGGTGTTTTTGAACATGAAGAAATCAAGGCATGCGAAAAAAGGGAGAGCACACGGAAAGTAAGATATCCGTGTGCCCTTATCGAGTGATCATGTGTATAATATATGTATTATGATTCGAATTTCTTCCGAATTTTTTCAGCTATTTCGGTAAACTCGCCAGCTGAAAGTTTCAATTTAGGGTTGGATAGATTCATGTCTCCCTCTTTTTGAATGGGAATGAGGTGAATATGCGCGTGCGGGATCTCCAAGCCAATCACCATCAACCCCACCCGGCGACAGGGTATGGCTTTCTCAATTGCGTGGGCCACTTTTTTGGAAAAAATTGTCATCCCGGCCAGAAGTTCATCATCCAAGTCGAAAAGATAATCCACCTCTTTTTTTGGCACTACCAGTGTGTGCCCTTTCGCCATCGGGTTGATATCGAGGAAAGCATAAAATCGTTCGTCTTCCGCTATCGCGTACGAAGGAATCTCACCGGCGATAATGCTGCTAAAAATAGTTGCCATAACTGATAACTGATAACTTATACCGATATTTCCACCACTTCAAAGGTCATGGTTCCCGAGGGAACGACAATTTGTGCTACGTCACCCACCTTTTTACCCAGCAATCCCTGTGCAATAGGCGTATTGACGGCTATTTTTCCGCTTTTCAGATCCGCCTCGCTCTCCGACACCAGGGTGTAAGTCATCGATTTCTTTGTCTGGAGGTTGCGGATGGTCACCTTGTTCATAATCTTCACCTCATCGGTGCCGATGGCACTCTCATCGATCAGTCGGGCAGTCGCTATCAGGCTTTTCAATTGTGCAATTTTCGCTTCCAGCATTCCCTGCGCTTCTTTGGCAGCATCATATTCGGCATTTTCCGACAGATCACCTTTATCTCTCGCTTCAGCAATCTGTCGCGATATCTCGGGTCTCTGTACGGATTCCATCTCTATCAATTCTTCTTTCAGTTTCCGAAGGCCTTCCTCGGTCATGTAAGTAACAGCCATAATTTTTCTCCGGTTTTATAGGGTGAATATGAAACATAAAGAAAAAGAATTCCGGCCTCTGTACATAAGACCGGAACTCCCTTTTCCATGATGTAATTGTCACAAAGATAAAAGCTTTATTCCGAAAATACAAATTTTCGGTCATAATTTTTTACCACACTTTACGCAGTTCGTCCGACAACTTTGCATAGTCCTCAATGCGTGATACAATATCGCCTTCGCGGTCCATAATAAAGGCGGTAGGTATCTCCCGCACGTTATACATCGATAGTAAACGTGCATTCACCGATTGCGGATCACGCACGGTAATCCAGGGGAGATTGTCAGCCGATATCTTCCAGAAGTGCTCATCGGAATCGAATGAGATCTGGTATATTTCAAACCCTCTTGACCTGTTTTTTTGGTAGATGGTATTCAGATCCATATTGTGCTTCGGAGAGAAGTCGGCATTGTACACCACAAAATCGAGCAACACCACTTTTCCCCGCAGCGAAG
>JBDKRY010000090.1:0-4363 GCA_039683155.1 Proteiniphilum sp. | reverse complement strand
GGACAGAACCCTTTTGAGGTCCTTCGGGTTATTGCATCCCTTGCTCAAGCGTAGTTTCGAGTATAGCATAGTTATTGACGAGTAGTCAGGACTCTCTGTCTATGACAGGGGGTACCTGAGTAGTTACGAAAAAACAAATCGAAACATTAAACGATCTTGTATTAATCAACAATGACAGAGTAGAAGGTTATCAAAAAGCGATTGAAGAATTGAAAGCTGATGATGCCGACCTGAGAATCCTGTTTCAGGAGAGAGTAAACCAAAGCAAATCCTTCCACACCGAGCTGGCCTCCGAGATTGCCAAAACAGGTGAAGAAATCAAGGAGGGTACATATCTTAGCGGTGAGATTTATCGTGCTTGGATGGATGTGAAGGCATTCTTCTCCGGAGCAGACAGAAAAACAATCCTCGACAACTGCGAAAATGGGGAAGATGCAGCTCTCATAGCATATGAAAAGGCACTGAAATGTGAAGAACTTACTCCTGAACAACGCACTCTGATTATTCGTCAACAGGCAGAGATCAAAGCCTCCCACGACAAGATCAGGGCGATGAGAGATGCGCTTTGATTGAATACCTGAGGAGCAGGATCCTGTAGAATGTAGAATAAGGAGATGCGTAGTACCTCACCAGCAGGGAGGAAGTTTGGTTTCAATACCCGGGCTTCAAAAAAAGACAAGTGTCCGGTTTAATAGGTATCTGTAAACTATTGTTGGATTGATTAAAACATTACCCATGAAAAAAGAAAACGGGAAAAAGAAGACGCACCGTTCACCGGAAAAAAAGAATGCTGTCCGGTCACAGATGGAGAATCCGGGAATTGCAGGCAAAGGTGCTGAGCCGGCCAAAGTATCGATGATTGAATTAAAGGATCCACTTCCGGTGGAGATGAGTGAAGCCGATAAAAAAATTTCACTTGAAGTACGCCCTTTGACACCGGACAACGCCAAGCAGCAAGACCTTGCCGTGAATAAGGGAGGCGGGTATGGCAACCAGATGACAACCAATCAGGGACTCCGTATCAACGATGACAGTAACACACTGAAAGCAGGTGAACGCGGACCCTCCCTGCTCGAAGATTTCATCATGCGTGAAAAAATCACCCATTTTGATCACGAACGTATCCCCGAGCGCATTGTACATGCGCGGGGATCGGGTGCGCACGGTGTCTTTAAAGTCACCAACCCCATTCCGCAATTTACAAAGGCTAAATTTCTTACAGAGAAAGGAAAAGAGACTTCTGTCTTCGTACGCTTTTCCACCGTACAAGGGGGACGCGGTTCAACCGATATGGCACGGGATATAAGAGGGTTTGCCGTTAAGTTTTATACCGAGGAAGGTATTTTTGATCTGGTGGGTAACAATGTGGCTCCCTTTTTTATACAGGATGCTATCAAGTTACCGGACCTGATCCATGCCGTGAAACCTGAACCACGCAACGAGATACCACAGGCAGCCTCTGCACATGACACCTTCTGGGATTTTGTCTCTACCTCCCCTGAGACGTTTCACACGGTGATGTGGCTGATGAGTGACCGGGCTATTCCCCGGAGCTACCGGATGATGGAGGGATTTGGTACCCACTCTTTCCGGTTCATCAACGACAAGGATGAATCATTCTTCGTGAAGTTTCACTGGAAACCGACTCTTGGCTTGCAATCCCTGATATGGGACGAAAATCAGAAGATCGCAGGAAAAGATACCGATTTTCACAGACGGGACTTGTGGGATGCCATACAGGCCGGTGAATTTCCGGAGTGGGATATGGGGGTACAAATTATTCCGGAAGCTGATGAGTTCAAGTTCGATTTCGATCTGCTTGATCCCACGAAGCTGGTACCGGAAGAGCTGGTGCCCGTGCAGATTGTGGGCAGGATGACGCTGAATCGCAACCCGGACAACTTCTTCGCCGAGACCGAACAAGTCGCCTTTCATCCGGGACATATTGTTCCAGGTATTGATTTCTCGAACGATCCGCTGTTGCAGGGACGTCTCTTCTCTTACACCGATACACAGATATCAAGGCTTGGTGGCCCCAATTTTCATGAAATACCCATCAACCGTCCTGTGGTGCCAGTAGTCAATAACCAGAGAGATGGGATACACAGGATGACCATCAATGTGGATGAGACCAGTTATCACCCCAACACCATCAGTGATAATTATCCCCTGCAGTCATCAAAGGAGGAAGGCGGATTCACCAGTCACCGGGAACGCATCGAAGCCGTTAAGGTACGCGCCAGAAGCCAAAGCTTTCTCGATCATTATTCGCAGCCTACGCTTTTTTACAACAGCCAGACGGAAGTAGAGAAAAAACATATCGCCGATGCGTTCAGCTTTGAACTGGGGAAAGTCAAGCGGATAGCTATTCGTCAGAATGTGCTGAAGATGATCAATATGGTAGATAAAGAGCTGGCCAACCAGGTTGCCGCACAGCTGGGTATGCCTGTTCCTGAGGGTGTTCCGCAAAACCTGCAGCATCGTCCTGATGCCAATCCGGAAGAATATGAAACTATTGCCGTGAAACCGAAGCTGAAGGAATCGCCTGCACTGAGCATATTGAAGAACCAGAAGAAAGATTCTATCAGAACACGGAAAATAGCCATTTTATGTGATAACGGTGTGGATGGTACCCAGTTGGAAAATCTCAAGAAATCTCTCACTGCTGAGGGAGCCATGGCAAGGGTGGTTGCTTCCCATCTCGGAATGATCAAAGATAATAAAGGGAATGAAATTGAAGCAGATGATTCCGTACTTACCACCTCCTGTGTGCTTTTTGATGCCCTCGCAGTTCCCGACGGATCTCAGGATATGTTTACAAGGATGCAATCGGATCCCCGTTACAAGGAGTTTGTAAGGGATACCTATTTCCATTATAAACCAATATCAGCTAATGGAGCTGCTGTCAAATTTATTCTGGATGTGGTGGGCGAGGATCTTACCACTGAGAGCGGTATTGTAAAAGATGGAAATCCGGCCGATTTTATAAAAGCGATCAAAGAGGGTCGTTACTGGGACAGATAGTCCTTACGGTACAGATAAGATCAGAAGCAGGCACATGGTGCATGATGTGGCAATTATCATCGCTTCCCAGAAAGTGGAACATTATGAAATTGCGACCTATGGCAGCTTAGCCGAATTGGCAAAAACCCTGGGTCTTTTTGAAGTATCTAAATTACTGGAGGCAAGTCTGCATGAAGAAAAATCAACGGATCTGCCGCTTACAGATCTGGCACTCACCTTTATTAATACGGAAGCGAAAGCGGAATAACGCTGCACTGTTATTTTTTTATAATAGAGGGTATGTCGTAGGGCGATTACACTCTCTTTTTGATATACAGACGATAAGAGATTGAGTGGTTAATTCAAAAAATCAAACAAAATGAAAATGAAAGATACAGACCAGATACGACCAGAACAGAGTCAAAGAAGACCTGGTAAAGAAAGTAAGATGAAACCCGAACCCAAGAGTGATCCCATTGAAAGAAACGAGAAATTAAAAGGCAAGGTGGCACTTATCACCGGAGGAGACAGCGGCATAGGAAAAGCTACAGCGCTCCTCTTTGCATCTCATGGGGCTGATATCTCCATCGCCTATCTGAGTGAAACGGAAGATGCGATAGCAACACAAAAAGAGATTGAAAAAATGGGTCGGAAATGTTTGCTGATCAAAGGAGATCTCTCAAAAGAGAGTAATTGCAAGAAAGCTGTTGAAAGAACAATCAACAAGTTTTCCAGTCTTGATATCCTGATTAACAATGCTGCATTGCATTGGGAAAGTGAGGGCCTGGAGGCTATCTCTACAGAGCAGTTGACACGCACCTTTTATACCAACGTTTTCTCATATTTTTGGGTAACAAAATATGCACTGCCTCATCTGAAACAAGGAAGTGCCATCGTGAATACCACCTCTGTGACGGCTTATCGCGGAAGTGGCAAACTGATTGATTATGCTGCCACCAAAGGAGCAGTGATCGCTTTCACACGCAGTCTGGCACAAAGTCTGGCCCATAAGAACATTCGTGTGAACGCTGTTGCACCGGGCCCAATATGGACACCACTTATTGCCTCTTCTTTCGACAAGAAAAGAGTAGCTGAGTTTGGTAGTGATACCCCCATGGGCAGAGCCGGAGAGCCCAATGAGGTGGCAACCTGTTTTCTTTTCCTGGCCTCAGACGATGCGAGTTACATGAGCGGACAGTGCCTACATCCCAATGGTGGGGAAATCATTAACGGGTAACTCTTCATACTGGTGAGTGTTGAGTAGTCCCGTTTTTCATCTCTTTTGTCAGTCTCAAAATCAAAAAATTAGCGTTTTTTGGTGCAAATAATTTCGTTAAAAAGAAAAGATTTTGTATTTTTG
>JBDKRY010000089.1:0-5272 GCA_039683155.1 Proteiniphilum sp. | reverse complement strand
ATCTAAAAAAAATCAGGGTCCCTTTAAACAAAATCATTGTTCTATTTGTCTAACATAGCGCAGGATGAAGGGAACAATCTGACTTGGCATTGTTTTTGCAATTCCAAGAAATACACTCCCGAATAATCGGGTTACAAGAAATATAAAAACAATGGTTATTCGGGTGTTATAAACGACTTGTCAGATTCCGGTTGAAATGGAAAAAAATGAGTTGTTTCAAAATAAAAAGTTTATTTATATTTGTAGTAAATAACAGCGCAAAGGAAACATAGAATGGATAATAACTTTTCTCAGCGAGTAAGAGACATAATGGCATACAGTCGTGAGGAAGCAGGACGGCTCCAAAATAATTACATCGGGCCGGAACACCTCATGCTCGGTATTCTTCGTGATGGAGACGGACTGGCTATTCAGGTACTACAGGATTTTGATATCGATTTGCATGTCTTAAAGGATTATATCGATTCCCACGTACGCGCCATCCAGGAGCCTTATGAGGGAACAAATGAACTTGTGATCAATAAAAATACGGAAAAAGCGTTAAAAATGAGTATTCTGGAAGCACGTCTTACCAAAAGCACGGAGACTGACTCAGAGCATATCCTGCTTGCACTGCTGAAAGAAAAAAATACCCTTCTATACGATATTCTCACACAGTTCCAGCTTGATTATTCAAGCGCTTTCCTGTATATAAAGAGTATTCTCGACAACCGCTCCGGAGGTGAGGGAGGTGCCGAAGACGTCAGCAGCACACAATTGCCATCTGCGGGTGCAAACTTTACGGATGACGATGATGAGGAATTGAACGATAAATCATCGTTTAACCCCGGGGGCGGTCAGGGTACTTCTTCCCAGACAAAAGGCAGCGGTTCCGATACCCCTGTGCTCGATAATTTCGGCTCCGACATCACACGCGCCGCGCTGGAAAACCGGCTCGACCCGGTGGTGGGACGCGAGAAAGAGATCGAGCGTATCGCGCAGATCCTCAGTCGCCGCAAGAAAAACAACCCCGTGCTCATTGGTGATCCCGGGGTGGGTAAATCGGCCATTGTCGACGGGCTGGCCCTGCGCATCACCCAGAAAAAAGTATCGCGGGCACTGTTCGACAAGCGGGTGATCGCACTCGATATGGCATCGATTGTTGCCGGAACCAAGTATCGTGGCCAGTTTGAGGAACGCATCAAAGCAATCCTGAATGAATTGTCGAAAAACCCGAACATCATCCTCTTCATCGACGAGATCCATACCATCGTGGGTGCAGGCGGTGCTGCCGGATCGCTTGATGCTGCCAACATGCTGAAGCCGGCGCTGGCACGCGGTGAGATTCAGTGTATCGGAGCCACCACACTGGATGAGTACCGGAAAAATATCGAAAAAGACGGTGCACTGGAACGCCGTTTCCAAAAGGTGATCGTCGATCCCACCTCAGCGGAGGAAACACTGCTGATACTGCGCAATATCAAAGAACGTTATGAGGATCACCACAACGTGCGCTACACCGACGAGGCGTTGCAGGCATGTGTGAAGCTGACCGACCGTTACGTGTCTGACCGCACTTTTCCCGACAAGGCCATCGACGCGCTCGATGAAGCCGGGGCAAGGGTACACATCTCCAATATCGTGATTCCGGAGACCATTGAACATCTGGAAGCGGAATTGAAAGAGGTGGAAAAACAGAAAACCGATGCCGTGAAGGCGCAAAAATATGAGCTGGCAGCCAGCTACCGCGACAAACAACGGCAGCTGCTACTGGCACTGGAGGCCGAGGAAGAACGCTGGCAAAAGGAGATCAAAGAGAAACCGGAGATTGTGGACGAAGAGACGATTGCCGAAGTGGTGGCCATGATCTCAGGCGTGCCGGTACAGCGTATTGCACAGGCTGAAGGACAACGACTGCTGGAAATGCGGGAAGTGCTGAAAAGCAAGGTGATTGGCCAGGACGAGGCGGTAAACAAAGTAGTGAAAGCCATCCAGCGCAATCGCGTGGGTCTGAAGGATCCTAACAAACCCATCGGCACATTTATGTTCCTGGGGCCTACGGGCGTAGGTAAAACACACCTCGCCAAAAAACTGGCCGAGTTTCTTTTCGACTCGCCGGAGAACCTCATCCGAATCGATATGAGTGAATACATGGAAAAATTCAACGTATCGCGTCTCGTGGGAGCACCTCCGGGATATGTGGGTTATGAAGAGGGCGGACAACTCACCGAAAAAGTGCGTCGGCGCCCCTATTCCGTAGTGCTGCTCGACGAGGTGGAGAAAGCGCATCCCGACGTTTTCAACATCCTCCTCCAGATCATGGACGAAGGCCACGTGACGGACAGCCTGGGTCGGAAGATCGATTTCAAAAATACGATCCTGATCATGACTTCAAACATCGGTACAAAGCAGTTAAAAGATTTTGGACGGGGCATAGGCTTCAGCACCGGCAACGATGTAGGTGATGCCGAATATTCGCGCAGCGTCATCCAGAAAGCGCTGAACAAAGCGTTTGCGCCCGAGTTTCTGAACAGGGTTGACGACATTGTGATGTTCGACCAGCTCAGCAAAGAATCGATCTACAAGATTATCGACCTTGAACTGGCAGGCCTCTATAAACGCATCGGTGATCTTGGCTACAAGGTAAACCTCACGGAACCTGCCAAAGAATTCATTGCCAACAAAGGATATGATGTTCAGTTTGGTGCACGACCGCTCAAACGCGCCATTCAGAAATATATTGAAGACGAAATGGCGGAACTGATTATCCGCACCGGCATGAAGGAAGGCGATACCGTTTTGGTTGATTTTGACAGTGAGAAGCAACAAATTATAATGAACGTGGAGGAAAAAGTGAATGAATGATAACAGGAAAATGAAGATAGAAGTATGGACCGACATTATGTGTCCCTATTGCTATATCGGCAAAATACATTATGAAAAAGCGCTTCAGCAGTTCGACCATGCCGACGAGGTGGAGCTCGAATGGAAAGCGTTTCAGCTGAACCCCAATCTGCCCGATAAAGGGCAAGGTTATCCGGTTAAAGAATACCTGGTAAACAGCGTCGGATACCCTGAAGAGGGAATTGAGAGCATGTTTTCCAACATCAGGAAGCTGGCCGATCATGCAGGTGTACCGTTCAATCTGCCTAATTCGGTCGCTGCCAATACCCGCGATGCCCATCGGCTTATCAAGCTGGCCGCAACAAAGGGGTTGGATTCTGTCGTGGTCGGGAAACTCGGCAAAGCCTATTTTGAGGAAGCCAAAGATTACAGCGACTGGGAGCTGCTCGTGTCAATCGGCAAGGAGGCCGGTCTGGAAGAAGAAGAGGTTCGACGGATGCTGGAAAGTGATGATTTCACGTACGAAATCACACAGGATATGCAGGAGGCCGCCAACCTGGGCTTCGATACCGTACCTACTTTTCTGATGGACAGAAGGCAGGCCATTATAGGCTCCGAGCCGGTGGATATGTTTGTGAAGGTTTTGAACAAGGCGTACGACGACTGGAAGAACCGCACTGAAAAAGAAAAAGAGCTGGAGATTACCATCGGTAAATCGTGCAGCGCAGACGGAACCTGTGAGATTTGAATCACCCAGCCTGTGGCTTTACACATACCGTTTAAGCACTTTTTGAAAGAAGAAGGGTATCTTTGCAGCATAGAAATACATACTGACTTTTAAAAGAAGCCAATCTATGGAATACTTGCGGATCGACCCCACCGACACAGCCAGTCGGAACAGTGTTTGGGAATTATATGAGGAGAGCTTTCCCGTAGCGGAACGGCGAAAGATGGATGATCATCTGCGCGCATGCGGTGATAATCGCTTTTTCCCGCTGTCCGCATGGGAAGGTGGGGCGTTAATCGGACTGATGTTTTTCTGGGAGTGGAATTCATACCGATACCTGGAACATCTGGCAGTAAATCCGCAATTGCGGGGACACGGATATGGATCACAACTGCTGAGACATCTGCGTGATTCGGAGCATACCATCATCCTTGAAATTGATCCGCTCAGCAATGAATTGTCGGTACGCCGGCTGCAATTCTATGAACGCGCCGGGTACACCCTCACTCCTTACCGGTTTGTCCATCTGCCCTACCGGCTTGATGCAAAAGCACAGGAGCTACTGATTTTGAGTTATCCCGACATGATCACAAAAGAGCAGCACAATGATTTCCTGCGCTTTGTGAATGAAGAGGTGATCCGTTATTGTGAAAGGGATTGATTCTGATTACGCGATGCGAATACCGGCGAGACTAAATTACGTGAACGCAGTGAACGAATAACGCGAGTGCAACGAGCGAGTAACGTGCATAGCACAAAATTACACGAGCAGAGCGGGCGAATCAGGGATTTAAAATGGTATGCATTAACCTGAGCGTGTGATTTACAAGCAACTTCTCTCTCTTGGACTTAGGACGAATGGGGTAAACAATTACTATCACAGTCTCTTCATCCTCCATCTTCAAATAACCACCCATTCCCCAGGAAACCATTCTGGCATCTGTCCTGAATTTCAGCGTGCGGCTGGCCCTGTCGGAAAATGAGATGATCCACTGTCTGTCGACTCGCTGCATCACCTCATCAAAAGGGTGTTTTGTGCGACCTTTGAACTGAAACACCGCCATTTTCTGTCCCGAAAATGAAGGTGGATTCAGGTTATTGGACTCCATGTAATCCAGACGCCGGGAGAAGTAGAGCGTTATAATACCGGGAGGTATCATCCCTACAATGACAAAGATCAATACACTTTGCCATAACACTATATGCATTCCCCATAACAGATAAGCAACAACCTGAATCCCTGCAAAAAAAATCAGGAAAATAGTGACCCAATACAGATACAGCCTGATAGTAAATCTCATAACAATCAATCTTTGTTTAATACACCTGCGGCATGGTGAATTCTTCGGTAATACGGATATCTTTAAATCCCATATCTTTCAATAGCGAAGTGATCGCAATTTTTGCCTGATTTGTGGCATCGGTGTAGATACCCTGTGCAATTGCATCGTTGATCATTACCTCTTTCTCTCTGGCGAGCGCTTCATTGTAATCCGATATTTTAATGGGATTGAATGCATTCTCGCTTTCGTTATATACTTCTACCGATTTTTCATCGATGACCGTATCCAATATCCTAGGTTTGGGAATGGAGACGTGCACAGTGGAATCGTTCTCAACATTCACCTTTATCCGGTTGAAATCCACGCCCGCCTTAATGTAACCGTTGTATTTCAACAGGAAATATTTCTCGGTCAGGGGTACATTGATATTCAGGATCTT
>JBDKRY010000088.1:0-5454 GCA_039683155.1 Proteiniphilum sp. | reverse complement strand
CATCACTCCGTGGATAACGCCGCCATCCGCCACTGTCACTGCCAATCGCACAGAAACACCTCCTCCGGTAATTAAAGGCAGTAAAAGAGATCCCTATACCGTATTACAGGCAAAGGAAGCGCAGGGTGAAACCAATGTATGGGTGAAAGGCTACATTGTCGGGGGGTTCAGTGGTACCAGCATAGGTTCTTTCACGACCAATTTGTCTGAAGTCAAAATAAGCAACATTGCTATTGCCGATGTTCAAAACGAAACCGAAACAGCTAAAATTATGCCTGTTGAACTGCCAGACAGTTCCATCAGAGATACTTTAAACCTGCTATCCAATCCCGGAAATTTGAATAAACAAGTTTTGATAAAGGGGGATTTAACGACCTATTACTCTGCACCGGGTTTAAAAAATCCCAAAGACTATCAAATCAATTCAGAATAGTTTAAGAAAAAGTCTGTTGAAGGGAGTGTTTTGGGTCCGTCTGCCATGACGGACCCATTATTTTATCTGCTTTACTATTTCTCTTTCCACATCAGCAGAGCGCGGGCGATGGCATTCTCCACAATGGGCGCCATCACGGCGTAACCCGCTTTATTGGGATGCACGCCATCCTCCGAGAGTTCCTTGGGGAGGCCGTTGCGTTCATCGGCCATGGCGGAGAAGAAATCACCATAAACAGCACCGTGCGTATCGGCATACTGTTTTAACCGCTTGTTTAATTCCACAATCTTGGGAGCCGGCTCCAGTCCGGGGCGCCACGGATAGTCGTATGCCGGGAGCACAGAGCATAACACCACCTGTATGCCATGTGCCTGAGCAAGCTCTGTCATGGAGTAAATATTATCTTCAATCATCTCCAGTGTCGACGGACCCGTATTGCCGGCGATATCATTCGTACCGGCCAGGATCACCACCACCTTGGGACGCAGGTGGATCACATCCTGACGGAAGCGGATCAGAATTTGCGGGGTGGTTTGCCCGCTTATTCCCCGGTTGATATAGGGTCTTCCGCTAAAAAACTCTGGCACTTGTGTGAGCCATCCCTCCGTGATGGAGTTTCCCATAAATACAACCCTGTCTTCACACGTTCTGGCAGGTCCCAGCTTCTCATTATCTTCCCTGAAACGATTCAGATTGGCCCAGTCCTGGGCTTCTGTAATAGTTATCCAGCACATAATCGATGCAAGCAGCAGAAACAGTTTTTTTACATTCATAGTTTTCATACGATAATATTTTATTCTTTTACATTAAGGTCGTATGGAACTCGCAATTATCATGTACTTGTGTGAAAAACATGTTCATGCTCGTTTCAGATATGATATAATGAGTCCCTTCCGAAAAGTCATTTTTGCTCTTTTTGACCCGCTCAATTGACTGAAAATCAATTGCCAATCAATGACAGGATGTCCCTTTTCCGGGTTTTCTTACACAGACTCATCTAATTAAACGTCAAAATTAGTTATTTAAATCTTTCTTTCGACCCTGTTCATCGATTATTTTGGACGATATGTCGATAATTAGCACTAAAAAAACTAAAATAGGCTGCTACAAGTGCTTTTGGTCTGTTTTAAATCGGTAAATTTGAAAAAAATTTATTCATCGACATGCATAAAAAGACCAGGATTATCGTTTTTGGCTCCATTGCAATATTGATTCTGGGGATGGCTTTTTTCCCAGCAATTAAACGTCAGTTTGCTTCAGCCAGTCAAAATGAACCTCCGATCCGGGAAAGAGAAGCCGGAAGGTCGGAGCTGGTAGTAAACGCCACCATATTACAACCACAAACACTGAACAATATGTTCCGCATTACAGGGGTACTGCTCCCTGATGAGGAAGTAGACCTTACGTTTGAGTCGCCGGGAAAGATCACGCACATTTACTTCCGGGAAGGGACGTATGTGCAGCAGGGCGCCTTGCTGGCCAAAGTAAACGACGCCCCCCTACAGGCTGAACTCAAAAAGCTGGAAGCGCAACTGCCGCTGGCGGAAGATCGGCTTTACCGTCAGCAGACACTGTTGGAGAAGGATGCCATCAGTCAGGAGACCTATCAGTCGGTATTTACCCAGCTGGAGACATTGAAAGCCGATATTGAGTTGGTGAAAGCACGTATTCAGCAGACGGAGCTACGGGCACCCTTCAGCGGTATGATCGGACTGAGGCAGGTGAGTGAAGGTGCTTATGCCTCGCCCACCGTAGTTGTTGCCAGCTTAACAAAGATATCGCCCCTTAAGATTGAGTTCTCCCTCACCCAGAATTTTGTGAATATGGTCAGACCGGGTACGGAGATCACTTTCACGGTAGAAAACGACCTGAAGGAATACAATGCTTCGGTCTATGCGGTGGAATCGCGCCTCGATGTACAGACACTCAGTCTGTTTGCCAGAGCACGTTACAATAATGTCGACGGAAAGATGAAACCGGGCCAGTCGGCCAGTATCCGAATCAAACTGGATCAGATCGACAACGCCATCGTGATCCCAAGCATCTCCACGGTAAAAGAGATGGGACGGGACATCACCTATGTCTATGAGAACGGAAAGGCGAAAGAGGTGGATATCACCACGGGCATGCGCACCTCCTCCTCCGTAGAGGTAATCGGCGGTCTCTCCGTGGGAGATACTCTGCTGACTACCGGGGTGATGCAGCTCCGCAGCGGCATGCCGGTAAGAATTGACCGAATGATTCCAAACAGTGTAGATTAAAGAGATGAACTTTTCCGAACTAAGCATCAAACGACCGGTACTGGCTACGGTAATGGTATTGATAATCATTATCTTTGGCATTATCGGCTATACGGACCTGCCGGTACGGGAATACCCCAGCGTAGACAACCCCGTCATTACCGTGAGCGTCTCCTACCCCGGAGCCAACGCCGAGGTAATCGAGAACCAGATCACCGAACCGCTCGAACAGAACATCAACGGTATTCCCGGAATTCGTTCGCTCGTGAGTCGCAGCAGTCAGGGAAGCTCCCGCATCACCGTGGAGTTTGAGCTGAGCGTCGACATGGAGACTGCCGCAAACGATGTAAGGGACAAGGTATCCATTGCCCAGCGTTATCTGCCGCGGGATGCCGACCCACCCACCGTTTCCAAGGCTGATGCCGACTCCGACCCTATCATGCAGATCACCATACAGAGCCCTACCCGCTCGCTGCTGGAACTCTCCGAAATTGCTGACCTCACCGTGAAGGAGCGGCTACAGACCATCTCCAACGTGAGTGCGGTGGAGATATGGGGAGAATACCGCTATGCCATGCGCCTATGGCTCGATCCTATTCGAATGGCAGCCTACAATATCACGCCCATGGATATCAAGAATGCCCTTGACAGGGAGAATGTGGAGCTTCCCGCCGGTAACATTGAAGGAGACCAGATATCCCAATCTATCCGCACCATGGGCTTGATGCAAACCCCGGATGATTTTAACAACCTGATACTGATTGAAGATAATTTCCGCATTGTTCGTTTCAAAGATGTGGGTTATGCTGAGCTGGATGCGGCTGACCGGCAAAATATCCTTCGCCGGAATGGCGTTCCAATGGTAAGTTGCGTGATCATCCCGCAGCCCGGCGCAAACCACATCAACATCGCCGACGAGGTGCGGCTGCGTATGGAGCAGATGAAAAAAGACCTTCCGGAAGATGTGATCCTGGATGTGGCGTTCGACAACACCAAATTCATCCGGGCATCCATTGCTGAAGTACAGTCCACTGTGATTATTGCCTTTATCCTGGTCGTCTTCATCATCTTCGTCTTTCTGCGTAACTGGCGGGTCACCCTGATACCGGCAGTAGTGATTCCGATATCCCTCATCGGCATTTTCTTTGTGATGTATCTCGCCGGATTTTCCATCAATGTGTTGTCGATGCTCGCCGTGGTACTTGCCGTGGGTCTTGTGGTGGACGATGCGATTGTGGTGACCGAAAACATATTCCAGAAGGTGGAGGCCGGAATGGATCCCGAAGAAGCTGCTATTGCCGGATCAAAGGAGATCTTTTTCGCCGTGATATCCACCACAATCACGCTGGTGGCCATTTTCTTTCCGATCGTTTTTCTGGAAGGAATGACCGGACGGTTGTTCCGGGAATTCAGTATCGTGATATCGGGGGCAGTGATCATTTCCGCATTTGTGGCTCTATCCTTCGTACCCATGCTTTCATCCAAGTTACTAAGCCGGGAAAGAAAGAGAAGTAAGTTTTATGACAAGACCGAGATTTTCTTCAACGGAATGAACCGGTTCTACGAAACGACGCTACGAACCTTCTTCCGCCGCAAATGGCTTGTCCTGCCTATCCTGATCCTTTCTGTCGTTTTGATCGGACTCTTCTGGAACATCATCCCCGCAGAGATGGCTCCACTGGAAGACCGTTCGCAGGTGATGATCCGCAGCACAGCTCCGGAGGGTGCTACCTTTGAGTTTGTGCGGGATTATGCTGACCGCATCGCCACCATTGCCGACTCAATTGTCCCGGAAAGGGAGTCAAACATCATATTCACCCGTAGCGGCTTCAGCATGGTCCGCCTCATCTTGCCCGATATGAGCAAACGGGATAGAAGCCAGATGGAGATTGCGGCCGAACTCACAAGAGGCGTGCGAAACGAAACTGCAGCACGTGCTTTCGTGCAGCAACAATCTACCTTCGGAGGACGCCGTGCCGGTATGCCCATTCAGTATGTGCTGCAGGCGTCCAATATAGAGAAGCTCCAGGAGTTTATTCCTCCCTTCATGGAGAAAGTAAATCAGAGTCCCTACTTTCAAATGGCCGATGTGGACCTGAAATTCACGAAACCCGAAACACGGATTATCATCGATCGGGATAAGGCAGCAATGCTGGGGGTGAGCACCCGCGATATAGGCCAGACATTACAATACGCCCTGAGCGGACAACGCATGGGTTACTTCTATATGAACGGAAAGCAGTATCAGATTTTGGGAGAGATCAACCGGCAGCAGCGTAACACACCGGTGGATCTGAAGACAATCTATATCAAGAATAACAACGGACAAATGATTCAAATGGACAACCTGGTAAAACTGGAGGAATCGGTTGCCCCACCCCAGCTCTATCGGTACAATCGCTTCAACTCGGCCACCATCTCAGCCGGACTGGCTCCCGGCTATTCCCTGGGAAATGGATTGGAAGAGATGGATCGCATTGCAGCCGAAGTACTCGATGACAGTTTCAGAACCGCGCTGGAAGGTGAGTCGAGAAACTTCAGGGAGAGCTCATCGAGCCTGTTGTTTGCTTTCGGACTGGCTATCATATTGATATTCCTTGTCCTGGCAGCACAGTTTGAAAGTTTCAAGGATCCTTTTGTGATCATGTTCTCCGTGCCTATGGCGCTATTCGGTGCCTTGTTGTTCTTATGGATGTTCGGCGTTACGATGAACATCGATAGCCAGATCGGCATTATTATGCTTATCGGCCTGGTAGCAAAAAACGGGATCCTGAATCTGTA
>JBDKRY010000087.1:0-7490 GCA_039683155.1 Proteiniphilum sp. | reverse complement strand
AGCCAAAGCACGGGATAATGCAAAAAAAAGAGGATTTCACAATGTGGAATTTCGGGAAGGTGACATTGAAAATTTGCCGGTTGAAAGCAGTTCAATTGATGTAGTTATCAGTAATTGTGTACTCAATTTACTTCCTGCAAAAGATAAAATATTTCACGAAATATACCGTGTATTAAAACCCGGAGGTCATTTCTGTATATCTGACATCGTGTTGAAAGGAGAACTTCCCCGGGAACTCTCAAAAGCTGTTGAAATGTATGTGGGTTGTGTGGCCGGGGCAATACCTCAGGAAGATTACATGGCAGAAATATCCAAAGCAAAGTTTCAGGAAATAGAAGTAGCGAGCAGGAAGAAAGTTAATATACCCGATGAAATACTTTTAGAATATATGGATCAAGATTCTTTGACAGCGTTTAAATCAGGAGCGTCAGGAATTTTTTCAATCACCGTAAAAGCAAAAAAACAACAAATGTGTGAATAACGGCCAGGAGCAAAAATATAACCCCACAAAAAATAAAACAAACATTCCGATAGAAATATTTGTTTAGGTTTCATAATTCAAGTCGTCCCCTGCGAAAACCTGCATCACACCTGGGAACACCCCGGGCATAGTGTGGGAACGTCTACGCTCGCCTGGGAGCTGTTTCCCGAAGAAGAATCCACAACGGTGATACCCTCGCACGAAGGTGAGGAGAGTTTTCTCGACGAAGGCAGCAACTCAGGTATTTTACCGAAGCGAGTTATGCCGTCGGAGGGATGGATATTTTACAGGGTCTGAAAGAATATCTCGAAAATGAAGTATAAAAGTCTGTTGCTTTTATTTTTTCTGGTGTCTGCGTCGGCTTTTTCCCAACGCACACAAAAACCGGTGTTGCACGGGAAACACTGGATGGCAATCACCGGCAAGACGCTGGGTGCGCAAGCCGGAGCCATGATTTTTCAACAGGGCGGAAATGCGGTGGATGCTGCTTGTGCCATGCTTGGCGCAACGTGCACATTGTGGGATGTACTGAGCTGGGGAGGTGAAACGCAGGCGTTAATTTATAATCCGCATTCGAAAAAAGTAATCGCTATCAACGCATTGGGCGTAGCTCCTACAGGGGCTACGGCCGAATATTTCAAAAGTCTCGGATACGATTTTCCACCCGAACTGGGACCGTTGGCTGCCGTAACGCCGGGAACGGTAGGCGGATTGTGTTATATGCTCGCCAATTGGGGTACCATGAGCCTTCAGGAAGTGCTTGCACCCTCAATGGAACTCGCTTCGGGTTTCCCGGTGGACATTCCGTTTGCATCCAGCGTGGCGCGGAACAAAGAGCGGTTGAAAGAGTGGAAATACAGCAGGGAGCTTTTCATTACCCGTCCGGGTGAGGAACAGGAAACACCGGTGGCGGGTGAGATTTTTGTTCAACAGGATCTGCTGAAAACGTTGCAAAAACTGGTGGATGCCGAACAAGAGGCACTGAAAGCGGGAAAAAACCGGAAGGATGCTATAATGGCCGCCTATGATTGCTTTTACAGGGGCGACATTGCCCGTGAGTTTGTACGCGGTTCGCGCGAGCAGGGAGGATTGATCACGATGGAAGACCTGGCGGGGTGGAGACCTGTTGAAGAAGAACCGTTGCATGTGAATTACAAGGGAATCGATGTGTACAAATTGCAACCGTGGACGCAAGGCCCGGTTCTGCTGCAAAGTCTGAATATTCTGGAAAATTTCGATCTGAAGAAAATGGGATATAACAGTCCGCAGTATATTCACACGATCTATCAGGCGATGAACATGGCTTTTGCCGACAGGGATTTTTACTACGGTGACCCATCTTTTCATCCCGATATTCCCATTAAAGGACTATTGGATAAAGCATACGCCCGTAAGCGGGCATCGGAAATGAGATCGGACAAGAACAATTCATCCGTGGAGCCTGGCGATCCCTATCCTTTCGAAGGTAAGAAAAATCCCTATTTGAAACTCCTGAAAGAACGCGGTTTAGACCTGAATCCTTCAGGGGAGAGGGACTTCGTGCCAGGGCACGATGCCATTGCAGGCGGGGACAACGATCTTATGCGGGGGGACGATGCCGTTATATCCGTTGGCAGGGATTTCGTACCCGAACGTAATACCTTCTCTCTGGAAGGGTCCGACTCCGCTTATGAGGAGCGGCTCTGGCGCGGAACCACCACCATTCAGGCCGCTGACGCGGAAGGATGGATTGTCTCCGTCACTCCCTCCGGTGGATGGATTCCTGCGTGCATAGCCGGAAAAACAGGCATCGGCATGAGCCAGCGACTGCAGAGTTTCGTGCTGGACGAATCGCTGAATCCTTTTAACGTAGTGGAGCCCGGAAAAAGACCGCGGGTAACGCTCACGCCTTCGCTGGCATTGAAAAACGGCGAGCCGTTTTTGTCCTTTGCCGTGCAGGGCGGTGATACGCAGGACCAGAATCTGCTGCAGTTCTTTTTGAACATGGTGGAATTCGGAATGAATGTACAACAGGCATGTGAGGCGGCCAATATCAATTCCAACCAATTGTGGTTGTCGCTGGGCGGAACCAGAACCGAAGAGCGTGCACCTCGGCCGGGACAGCTTCTGCTGAATGCCGCCACACCCGACTCCGTACGCCGGAAACTTACTGAAATGGGTTACTCGCTGCAGTTCTCCGACCGGACAAGCGGCCCCATCAATGCTATTTATTTCGATCGGGAGCATGGTACATTCTGGGGCGGGAGCAGCAACTACGGGGAGGATTACGGAATCGGGTGGTGAAATCGGGAGGTCTGAGTTCAGGGTAGAAAGAAAAAATATTTTGTAGATTTGTGTTAGAAAAAACAGAGAAGAGAGATCAATAACGAACGATTAAACAACAGCGAGAGCTTATGGGAAAAACAATCATCACACTCCTGAACGAGTCTGTGACGAAGTATGGAGCGTTGCCTTATCTCTACGAGGCACCGAAGGCGACAGAATACACTGCACTCACTTATCGCGAGGTGCAGGAGCAGGTCATTCGTTTTGCAGCAGGGTTGATGGCTCTCGGTATTGAGGCAGGCGAACGGGTCGCGCTGATCTCCGAAGGGAAAAACAACTGGGTGCTTGGGGAGCTGGGCATCCTGCATGCCGGCGCGGTCTGTGTGCCGCTGTCGGTGAAGCTGGAAACAGAGCAGGACATTACTTTTCGCATCAACCACTCCGATTCGGTGATGGTACTGGCTTCCGATCAGCAGATTACGAAACTGCGGCCGATGAAGGAGAAGCTTCCCTCCGTGAAGAGATATATTTTGCTCGACCCGGTGGAGCAGGAAGGTGAGGATGAGATTTATTTCGATACCGTACTGGCGCTGGGCGACGCACTGCTGTTGGCCGACCGGAAGAGGGTGGAGGAGCGGATGGCCGCAGTAGATCCCGACAGCCTGGCCAATATCTCCTACACATCGGGCACCACTGCTAACCCGAAGGGAATTATGTTGTCGCACGACAATTTTGTCTGTAACGCCGAGCAGGCTATCGATCATCTGGACGGTATCCCCTCATACTTCCGTACGCTGCTGATCCTGCCCTGGGATCACTCCTTTGGCCATACCGCAGGTATCTACGCTTTCATGAAGTGCGGTGCCTCCATCGCTTCGGTGGCGGCCGGCAAGAGCGCTATGGAGATCCTGCGCAACGTGCCCAAGAGCCTGAAGGCAATCAACCCGCATCTGCTGATGAGCGTGCCGGCGCTGGCTGCGAACTTCCGGAAAAATATCGAGGAGGGGATTGAGAAAAAGGGAAAGACAGCTTACCGTCTCTTCCGCCAGGGATTGAAGGTGGCGTATGCCTACAACGGTGAGGGCTGTAACCGCGGACGCGGCAAGCGGGCACTGCTGAAGCCGCTGGTCGCCTTCTACGACAGGATGATCTTCTCGAAGATTCGGCAGAGCTTCGCCAGCAACCTGCAGTATTTCATCGGTGGCGGCGCTCTGCTCGATATTGAGCTGCAGCGCTTCTTCTATGCTATTGGCATCCCGATGTACCAGGGTTACGGCCTCTCGGAGGCTTCGCCCATTATTTCGGCCAACTGCGCTCATGCCCACAAGCTGGGCTCCTCCGGCAAGACTATGCCGCGCATGGAGATCCGCATCGGGGATGAGGCGATGAACCCGCTGCCGGTGGGTGAGAAGGGTGAGATCCTGATCAAGGGAGGCAACGTGATGAAAGGGTACTGGAAGAATCCCCAGTCGACTGCCGAAACCATCGTCGATGGCTGGCTCCGCACCGGCGACATGGGTTACCTCGACAGCGATGGTTACCTCTATGTGCTGGGACGTACCAAGTCGCTGCTGATCAGTAATGACGGAGAGAAGTTCTCACCCGAGGGAATCGAGGAGTCGATCATGGCCCAGTCGGAGTACATCGACCAGTGCGTGCTGCACAACAACCAGAGCCCCTACACCACGGTGCTGCTGACGCTCAACCGGGAAGCGCTGAAGCGGCGTACCTCCGACCCGGTCGAAGCTGCACGGATCATTGCCGGTGAGATCGCGGAGTACATGAAAGGCGGGAAGCACGACGGTCTTTTTCCCTACCGCTGGATCCCCTCCGCCTTCGCGGTGATTGAAGAGCCCTTCAGTGAAAAGAACGGAATGGTCAACTCCACCATGAAGATCGTGAAACACAAGGTGTATGAGAAATATGCCGACCAGATTGCAGAACTGCATACGGCAGAAGGGAAGAAGCCCGATTCAGTAAGCAACCTGGTTGTGTTGAAACGGTTGTTGGAATAAGAGAAGGGTCATTTTAACATCAGCAGGTGTTTGCGCATGAATTATTAAGAAGATATGAAGCAATATGGAAAGGAGTTGTATTTTTTTCATGACATTTTTTAAGATTATATTACCTGAGTACACTCATATACAAATCGAAACGCCCTTCGGTAACATGCAATAACTTTGTGGTATCCTCTTTACATGGAACATCGAACGCAAAACGACCGCTTAAAATTTTATTATCTAAATCCATCTTTGTAATATAAAGGCCCCCTATATCGTCAACCATTATGGTGCATTTGGGGAATAAATTAAATTTACAATATACTTTTGCGTTATTTGCTCCAAGTATTGGATTTACCAATGTAAAACCGACTATTCCTTCTTTTCCCTCTGCATAAAAATCCAGATGTATAGTGTTACCGTAGTCTCTATATTCCGCTTTCATTGGAGGAAATTTATATATACCTGGCAGCTTACTGGTCGCCCATAATTTCCCATCTACCAGGCAGCCAATGGTATTTGCTCCTTTTTGTGTTTCTGGGGGCAATTCGGTCCATTCTTTAATCTCTTTTTCGCAAGAGGTTCCGCATAGTAATACCATGCATAACATAAATAAAATAAATTGAATTGGTTTCATATCACGTTGTTTTGAGCTTTTAGATAGTAGAACTAAACACCTCTCTCCCGCCTGTACCCGAAGGTTACAGACGGCATAAACTGTTCGGCGGAATATCTGGTTTTATATCTTGGATTAATTATTACGGTAAAGAATAATGAATAATCTACTGCAAATCAATATTAATCATTAAAACATCCATCTATTTGTATGATGAGTGAAAACGCAAAAAGTTGCATGGGAATATGTTAAATCTTTTCCATGTATATTCGTGCCAATTATTTCAGCATAAATTATTCTAAAGCTAATCATGCGATAGTGTAAGTTTTTTTCAAACACATAATTCATCAGATTTATAATATCAACAACTCTTTATCGCATGAATTGTCAAACAGAGATGAAGCAATCACGCAGAGGTGTTACCCGGTGGTGATGAATAGCGAAACAGGACTATAATCCTGTGGAGGACTCTTTTTTCGGCAGCTCGCACATATTGCATCCGCCACAATGGGAGAAGTCCTTTTTCGTGAAAAAGAACTGATAGATCTGACGCAGGAGGATGATTCCCACGATGATCCCGATGATGATGACGATAAAAAATTGCAGGTTCATAATCTTACAACAAAATAAATGAATAAAAAGTTTGACAGAAAGTGAATCTCATATGAACAGGCTCCCCACCTGGTGTACCACAAGGGCGATAAGCCAGGCCAGGCCGGTGGAATAAAGTACACTGAACAGCGCCCATTTCCAGGAGTGTGATTCCTCCTTAATGGCTGCAATGGTCGCAATACAGGGGAAGTAAATCAGTACAAAAAGCAGGAAACCGATGATCACCAGTGTGGTGAATACGGGCGCCCCATCGGGATAGACTTCCGCCTTTAGTCTTGCCTGCAACGACTGCTGATCTTCGCTGTCACCCGTGTAGAGCACACCCATGGTGCTGATCACAATCTCCTTGGCAGCCATCCCCGAGAGGAGGCTCACCGATATTTTCCAGTCGAACCCGAGCGGACGCATCACCGGCTCAATAAACTTGCCAATTCTCCCGATGTAGGAGTTTTCCTGATGCGCCGTATTCCTTGCATGCGCGATTCCGGCAAGAAGAACATCCCGTTCGCTATCGTTGATTTCGTGTCTGCTGAACTGTGTTTCTACCTGAGCTGTTTGGGTATTGAAGGCTGCTTCGCGGGACTCGTTTCGCGGAAAATAGCCCAGGAACCAGATTACGATGGAGGCTACGAGGATGGGGCCTCCCATCTTTTGGAGATACTGCCGTGACCGCTCCCACATGTGGGTAAAAATCGATTTCAGCGTTGGCATCCTGTAGGGGGGCAACTCCATCACAAAGGGGGTCTCCTCCTCTTTGAAAAGTGTTTTGCGGAACAAGCGTGCCGTGAGGGCGGCAATCAGGATACCGAAAGCATATAATCCCAACAGCACGATGCTGGCCCGGGAGGGAAAAAAAGCGCTTACAAAGAGAATGTACACCGGCAGACGGGCACTGCACGACATGAAAGGAATGATCAGCATGGTGATCATGCGGCTGCTGCGGCTCTCAATGGTGCGGGTGGACATGATGGCAGGTACATTGCAACCGAATCCCATGATCATTGGGATAAACGATTTTCCGTGCAGCCCTATTTTGTGCATCAGCTTGTCCATGATGAAGGCGGCACGGGCCATATAACCGGAGTCCTCCATAAAGGCAATGAAATGATAGAGTATTACAATGTTGGGAAGGAACACGATGACGCCGCCCACGCCGCCCACGATACCATCCACGATCATCGCTTTCAGCGGGCCCTCCGCCATGTTGTCCCGGATCAGGTTGCCCAGCCCGGAAACAAGCCATTCAATGGCCGCCATGGGGTAACTTCCCAGATGAAAAGTAGCCTCAAACATGATCCAGAGGAAGAGGAAAAACAACGGAAAACCCACATACTGGTTCGTTACCATGCTGTCGATCAGTCGCGTTTTGTCGCCAAAATGAATTTTCCCGCTGAGGGTCTCCTTCAATCCCCCGGCGATAAATCCGTAGCGGGCATTGGTGAATGCCGATTCCGGATCTTCACGTAGCAGTTTCTCAATATAGGAGCGCTCTTTGTCTCTGCGCGCGAAGATCTGC
>JBDKRY010000086.1:0-18483 GCA_039683155.1 Proteiniphilum sp. | reverse complement strand
GAGGCATACCGGGAAAGTTTTGAGAAGTTCACTTCGCTGATTCGTCCCCAGGGTTATCTTATCCTGAAAAAGGGAGTAGCGGTGACACCCCGGACCGGTGAAACGGTCACCATCCTGAGCTACGGGGATACTGAGGGTGATTACCATGCGGAGCATATCCGCATCGGTAACGGCGAGATACTGTTCGATTTTGTGTCTCCGGGAGGGAAAATCACCGACATCCTCCTGGGGGTACCGGTGAAGGTAAATATCGAGAATGCCGTGGCAGCCATCGCCGCAGCAACGCTATGTGGCGTCACGCCGGAAGAGATTTGCAATGCCATGCGCACATTTGGCGGTGCGAAAAGAAGGTTCGATTTTCACATCAAATCACAGGAGATTGTTTTTATCGATGATTACGCGCATCATCCTAAGGAGCTGTCAGCTGCCATCGACTCTGTCAAAACACTCTATCCCGGCAAAAAGGTAACTGCGGTATTTCAACCCCATCTTTATACCCGTACCCGTGACTTTGCCGATGAGTTTGCACAGAGCCTCTCCCTCCTGGATGATGTGATTCTGCTGGATATTTATCCGGCACGCGAAGAACCCATTACGGGTGTCTCGTCACAGATCATTTTCGACAGGATCACCTCGCCGGAGAAGCTGTTATGCCGGAAAGAGGATCTGTTGGAGGTGCTCCGCCATAAACCGGTGGAGGTACTGGTTACGTTTGGTGCCGGTGATATCGACCGGTTGCTTCCCGACATCGAAAGCCTGTTGCGGGATAAATATGCGGTGGATGATGCATGTTTTTAAAGATGATTGCATGAAGAAATTCCTTATCATATTGCTGGCGGTGGTGGTCATAGGGTATCTGATTTTTTCGGCATCCTATTTCAGAGATTCATCGCGTGAACGTATCTGCGAACACTTTGAAGTGGTCATCAAAGACAGCAGTCGTACCCGTTTTGTGGAGACACAGGATGTGGTGGATCTGGTGAAGAGCGTTGATCTGTACCCCGTGGGCAGGAAATTCGGTGAGATCAACACGCTGGCCATTCGCGATACCATCCTTACCAACCGCTTGGTGGAGTCGGCAGAGGTCTTCACCACTGCAGACGGTTCCATCGTGGCATCCATTCGCCAGCGGGAGCCGGTGTTAAGGATTATCTCAGATGTAAAAGGCAGCTTTTATGTTGATAAAGACCGCCGCATCATGCCGGTATCGTCGAATTTTGCCGTTTACGTACCCATTGCCACGGGCACCATTGATGAAGAGTTTGCACAAAATGACCTGTACGATTTCGCGATGTTTCTTCACCATAATCCCGATTGGGATGCCTGGATAGAACAGATTGTGGTACAAAAGAACAATGATGTGGAACTGATACCGCGCGTGGGCGATTTCAAAATCATCATGGGAAGTCTGGAAGATTACCCGGCAAAGTTGGCTAAATTTGTTCTTTTCACGGAGAAGGGATTGAACGTGGTAGGATGGAACCGCTATACTGAGATAAACCTGAAATATGAGAATCAGGTGGTGGGTAAAAAAAAGTAGCGGAAATCGGATGAAAATGATGTTAACGGTCAAACAAAAACAGGGTAGGAATGTTTGTTAAACAACAATGTAACCAAAAGTTCATCGACCAAAAATATGATACAATCAGGATTTATAGCTGTCATTGATCTGGGAACTTCCCGAATTAAAGGAGTTGTCGGGCGGAAGAACGAGCACAATGTGATTTCCATCCTTACCAGTGGTTCCATCGAAGCCGGCAATTCTATTCGCAGGGGTATGGTGTATAATATTGAACAGGCCGGAGCCAACGTACATAAACTGGTGATGATGCTTGAGAACAGCATGGGCCGGAAAATCGGGAAAGTGTATGTTTCCCTGGCAGGACAATCGTTGCATACGCTGGAATTCAATGAAATGAAACAGCTTTCAGCCGGCATGGTCACGGAAGAAGTCGTGAGCCAGTTGCGTAAATCGGCCGAAAAGTTTCAGCCTGAGCTGCAGCGCAATTACAGGGTAGCCGATGTGGAATATTACATCGATGACAAACCGGAGCGTAGTCCGGTGGGCGTGACAGGCGCACAGATTGAAGCCGGATATGAGCTGATTGTCGGACGTTCCAATCTTATGTCGAACATCGAAAAAAGTATCGGTGCCAAAACCGACCTGGAGATTGTGGATTATATTGTGGGACCGACAGCCTCGGCCGAGATATCACTTAACGAGGAGGAGAAGGAACTGGGGTGTGTTTTTGTGGATTTCGGAGCCGGTACTACTTCCCTCTCTGTCTATAAGGGAGGAATACTTCGTCGCATGGTCGTTATTCCCTTTGGCGGAAAAAACCTTACGAAAGATATCAGTGCACTCAACTTTACCGAGAACGATGCGGAACAGCTGAAAATAAAATTCGGCAGAGCCCTGGAGAATCAGGACACGCCGCTGTTCACCTCTCCGTTTGCATCGAAACCTGATGTCGACCTCACAGAATTGAACAAAGTGATTGGCATGAGACTGGATGAGATCATTGCCAATATCAGGGAGCAGATCATCTTGTCGGACTACGAAGGTCAGCTGGGTGCGGGCCTCATCATTACAGGAGGAGCTTCACAGTTGAAAAATCTCGATCTCTACCTCACCCAGAAGTTAAAGATGCCGGTAAGGAAAGCCTCGGCAAAAAAGACATTCATCAATAATGCTCCCGAGCTGATCAATGATCCTGCATTTACACAGGCATTGGGTATGCTGATCTTTGCCGATGAAGACTGCGAACTGCAGATGACGCAGGCTTCAGAAGCGACGGAGGAAGAGAGCAGACCCGCCTCTTCGGGCTGGTTTGGCGGGAAAAGGAAAAAACCGAAAAGCGACAAAAAAGAAAAGAAACCGAAACCCGAGAAGCAGGAGGGTGGATTTTTATCGAAAATGGAAGATGTTTTCGGTACCATCTTTTCGGAAGAAGAGGATGAATAAAAGCGAAAAAAACAGAAACAATGGACGACGCTATATTGGATTTTCAGATTGAGAGTCACACAGATGCCATCATTAAGGTGATTGGTGTAGGCGGTGGAGGTGGAAATGCGGTGAACCACATGTTTCAGGAGGGGATACACGATGTCTCTTTCGCACTGTGCAATACTGATAATCAGGCGTTGATGGAATCACCCGTACCGGTGAAACTACAGTTGGGTGCAAATACCACCGGTGGTCTGGGAGCAGGAAACAAGCCTGAAGTTGCCCAAAAAGCGGCTGAGGAAAGCGTTGACATGATCGAAGAGCTGCTGAATGACGGTACGCGTATGGTTTTTATTACTGCGGGTATGGGAGGCGGAACCGGGACGGGCGCAGCTCCCGTGGTGGCACGGGTGGCGAAGGAGATGGGCATTCTCACGGTGGGTATTGTGACCATCCCCTTTATGTTTGAAGGTCCCCGGAAGATCGTGCAGGCGTTGAAGGGTGTGGAAGAGATTGCGAAGAATGTGGATGCGCTGCTGGTGATCAATAACGAGCGTTTGCGGGATATCTACAGTGATCTGACGATGCTCAATGCTTTTGCCAGGGCCGATGATACCCTTGCCACCGCTGCCAGGAGCATTGCCGAGATCATCACTGTACATGGGCATGTGAATCTCGATTTTGCCGATGTAAACACCACATTGAAAGATGGCGGTGTGGCCATCATGAGTAGTGGTTTGGGAAAAGGAGACGACCGCATCAACGATGCCATAAGGAATGCATTGCACTCTCCCTTGCTCAATAACAACGACGTGTTCAGTGCCAAGAAAATACTGATCAATCTCTCGTTTGGCGAAGAGCGTCCTTTGATGATGGAAGAGATGAATGCATTGCACGATTTCATGTCGAAATTCAGCAGGGAGATCGAGGTGATCTGGGGAGCGGCAGTGGAAGAGCCGCTGGGTGAAGAGGTGAAGGTGACACTGCTGGCTACCGGTTTTTCTATCACCAGTGTGCCGGGTATCAGAGAACGTCAGGAAGAAAAAACGAGGGCCGAAGAGATTCAGGAGCAAATTGAACGCGATGCTAAACTGGCACAGGAGAAGCGGGACAAGGAGCTGATTGAGAAATATTACGGGAAAACGGGATTAAAAGCACTCACGACTGTCAACTACAGACAGGAACCGTTTGTGCTGACCATTGATGAACTGGATGACGACAAGGTAATTGAGGCTCTGGAGAAAACACCGGTTTTTAAACGTGAAGCCGATTTCAATCCACGCGCTTTCCAGTCGGAGGTACATCCGCAGTCGACCTCATTGTTCGACTGATGTTCTCTTCCATTCGGTAGTAATGCTGTAGTATTTCAGTAGTAATTCGGTAGTAATTCGGTAGTAATTCAAATTTACTGTGTAAATTTAGATGTTTGCTACGCTCGGCAAAGTTCAAACAAGTTTGACTTTGCACTCTCTAATCGCAAACATTCGGTAATTACGTGCGCAGCACAAACAACACGAAGTAAATCATTAAACATATGGAACTCATTGAAACCATTACAGACGAAATAAAAAAAGCGATGCTTGCCAAAGACAAAGTGCGCCTGGAAGCATTGAGAGGCATCAAGAAAGAATTGCTGGAAGCCAAAACGGCGAAAGGTGCCGCTGCTGAGCTTTCGGAGGAGACAACTGTCGCTATCTTACAAAAGATGGTGAAACAGCGTAAAGACAGCGCTGAAATTTATACGGCACAAAACCGGCCAGACCTCGCCGAGGTTGAAATTGAACAAATGAACGTCATTCAGGAGTTCCTCCCGGCACAGTTGACCCCCGATGAGTTGGAAAGCGCGGTGAAGGCAATGATTGCAGAGACGGGTGCTACCTCCCTGAAAGAGATGGGAAAGGTGATGGGGTTAGCCACAAAGCAACTGGCCGGTAAAGCGGAGGGAAGGGCCATATCAGAGATGGTGAAAAAACTGCTCTCCTGAGATCCATCAACTACATCTTTCGTACATAAGGCACATATACTTTCTTTAGCCGCTTCTCGAGCAGATTACGTTTGCGTGTTTTCTTCTCCAGCTTTTGCAAATCGCCCTGGCGGTTTTTGCCTTCCTTAAAATCGTCGGTGAGTAACAGCAGCGAGATTGTTTCATCGTCCACGGTACGTATGCTGAATACGACGGTGCTGTGTTCAATGATCTCATTTTCGGCCAGCGTAATCAGGTAATCCTTTCCCGGAGTATAATCGACCGTAATGTCATCGTAGCCCATGGCAGAGACAGCAATCTTTTCCACTTTATCATTATTCCTGATATAGATCTGCCCATCGTTGCCGGTGACTTTCCCCTCCAGTATCTTGCCTGAGTTCGTGCAGGCCTCTATCAGGATGTCCTGAAGAGGGTGGTTATGCGTTCCGACCACTTTAACGAGGCAGCTGTCTTTCCGGGAACTTTCCAGCGCCTGATAAGCGGATTTGGGCCCTGAAAAGTCCGTCGTCTCTATCAGCAGAAAATTGTCTATCTGTTCAAAACTCCCTTCGCCGACCTGAGCGGTGGATAACCCTGCAAAACCGGTGATGCGAAATGTAGCCTTGCCGTCGATAAAGGCCAGTGAATCCAACCCATTTTTATAGGTTCCGTCCGGTTGCCAGGCAGAGAGCGTAACGGTCAAAAGTAGATTGCACGTGAGCAGAAGATATTTTCTCATGACCAGGAAAGTGAAATTTTGTTTTGGTAACAAATGTACGATAATTTTCTCCTCCTGGAAAAGATGGAATGTTAAAACTGATGGCGGATGATGCTCATATTACAATCCTTTTTCAGTCAGATAGCGTTCGGCATCCATAGCCGCTCTGCAGCCTGTGCCGGCAGCAGTAACCGCCTGCCGGTAAATAGGGTCGGCCACATCTCCACAGGCAAATACCCCTTCGACGCTGGTTCTGGTGGAGGGACTGTCTGTTATGATATAACCCACTTCGTTCAGTTTAATGTATTCTTTGAATATTTCGGTATTGGGCTTGTGTCCGATGGCCAGAAAGAATCCGTCAACAGCAATATCGTATTTTTCTTCATCAGGCTCACCCATACGTTTTACCAGGTGCACCCCTTCCACCCCTTTTTCTCCAAAAAGGCCTACGGCGTTGTGTTCGAACAAAATTTCAATTTTGGGATTATGCATCACGCGATCCTTCATGATTTGTGACGCACGCAGATAGGGCTTACGCACAATCATATAGACTTTGTCGGCCAGACCCGATAAATAGGTAGCCTCTTCGCAGGCGGTATCTCCACCACCTACCACCGCTACTTTTTTCTTCCGGTAGAAAAAACCGTCGCACGTGGCACAGGCCGAAACACCCTGTCCGGCATATTTGGTTTCGTCTTCCAGTCCCAGGTATTTGGCCGTGGCGCCCGTAGCGATGATTACCGTGTCGGCTTCAATCACCTGCTCATTGTCGATTGTCACCTTCAACGGGCGTACAGAAAAATCGACTGCGGTAGCCCTGCCGGAACGTACATCGGTACCAAACCGCTGTGCCTGTTTCTTAAGATCTTCCATCAACTCCGGTCCCGTGACGCCATCGGGATAACCGGGAAAGTTTTCGACTTCGGTCGTGGTCGTTAATTGTCCTCCGGGTTCCATTCCTTCGTATAGTACGGGATTGAGATTGGCACGTGAGGCATAGATGGCGGCGGTATAGCCTGCCGGTCCTGATCCGATGATCAGGCATCGCATTTTGTTGCTCATATTTAGTTACTGTAAGTTTGATAACCTTCTGTCATGCTTCTCCCAGGCGAAGGTTAATGGGTGAATTATTGGTGTAAAGTTACGACTAAACTTCGGGATATGAAACCGATATTGTCATTATCTATTTGTCGTAAATGAAAAATATAGATTTACCTGAGATCCACTATCTCCACGTCCGGATGAAGAGCTTTGTCGAATCGGAAGAACGGTTCGTTGAATTGATGATTGGCATTGTAGCTGGTAATATCTATTTTTGTGTTTATGCCATTCGCCGTAGTGAGTATGACCTGCACAAGGGTGTGGGTCTTTTTGTCAATGGATGCAGTTACCGATGTAAAATCCTTGTTGCCCGCTGCGGGTGTCATCTGTATCTGATATACGTTTGTGCCGTTCACAGTTGTCGAAACGGGCGCTTTCAGCGTATAACCGCTTTTGTACATACCCAGCAGTGCCAGCGGACTCACTGCCGCGATCTCCTGCCCGGTAGGATTGCTGATGTTTACTTCGTTTGCTTCCTTGATGAATACCCACTGCGTTACTCCGTCGAACCAGATATCCATTGCCTCCATGTCCAGTTTGAAGCGGTTCCCCCTGACATAGGCAACCCCCGATTCCGGCGGATAGGCGGTCCCGTCAGATTCCATGGTGGTGGTCTTGAACGAAAGCCGGATGCCCTGCGATGCTTCGAAACCGGCAAATGCTTTGT
This sequence comes from Proteiniphilum sp., assembly GCA_039683155.1. Taxonomy (GTDB): domain Bacteria; phylum Bacteroidota; class Bacteroidia; order Bacteroidales; family Dysgonomonadaceae; genus Proteiniphilum. The sequence goes on along the minus strand of JBDKRY010000086.1, from coordinate 11,087 downwards.
CTAAAATGGATTTCGATGCTGCGTTGTTCTGACTGAATAGCGGCAGAGATAAAAGAAGGGCTGTGAGTAGGGTTATGCTGATTTTCATTTTCTGTGTTATTTGTTTTTAGGGACTTGACAGATAAGTCTTGTCACTTCCATTGACCAAAAAACGGATGCAGGGTTTAAAGGAAGACTGTGTAAGTGATAAACCGGCTACCGCATGGAATCGAGCAGTTTTTCCAGTGCGTATTCGTCGGCAATAAATACATCACGCGGTTTGCTGCCTTGCGCTGCCCCTACTATTCCCGCCGCTTCCAGCTGATCCATGAGCCTGCCGGCACGGTTGTATCCGATGGAGAACTTACGCTGGATGAGTGAAGTAGATCCCTGTTGGTGCACCACAATGAGTCGTGCAGCCTCCTCAAACAACGCATCCCTGTCGTTCAGATCGACTGCTCCCTGTGCCGCATCAGCTTCGGTAACTACCTCGGGAAGAGGGAATGCGCTGTCGTACCCATGCTGTTTACCGATATACTGGGCAATCTCTTCAACCTCAGGTGTATCCACAAAAGCGCACTGGATGCGGATCAGGTTATTCCCTTGCGAGAAGAGCATATCACCCCGGCCTACCAGTTGGTTGGCACCGCTCATGTCGAGGATGGTCCGTGAGTCGATCTGCGAGGTGACCCGGAAAGCCATTCTGGCCGGGAAGTTGGCTTTAATGGTTCCCGTAATGATGTTGGTGGTGGGCCGCTGTGTGGCAATCACCATGTGTATGCCCACGGCACGGGCTTTCTGTGCGATGCGGGCTATGGGCATCTCAATCTCTTTTCCGGCTGTCATGATCAGATCGCCAAACTCATCAATTACCACCACGATATAGGGCATGTACCGGTGTCCCTTTTCGGGGTTCAACCGGTGTTTCACAAACTTCTCGTTGTATTCTTTGATGGCGCGTACATGGGCTCTCATCAGCAACTCATAGCGGTCGTCCATCTCCTTGGTGAGTGAGTTGAGTGTTTGCGTCACCTTTTTCACATCGGTGATAATCGCTTTCTCCTCATCCGGGAGTTTGGCCAGATAATGTTTTTCGATGGTGGAATAGATATTGAACTCCACCATTTTCGGGTCGATCAGTACCATCTTCATCTCCGACGGATGCTTTTTGTAGAGCAATGAGGTGATGATCGCGTTCAATCCCACCGACTTTCCCTGCCCCGTGGCACCGGCAACCAGCAGGTGCGGCATCTTGGTGAGATCAAAGATGAATACTTCGTTCGTGATGGTTTTTCCCAGGGCAACGGGCAGGTCATAGGTGCACTCCTGAAACCTCCTGGAGGAGATGACCGATTGCATGGATACGATCTGCGGATCTTTATTGGGCACTTCGATGCCGATGGTTCCCTTGCCGGGCATCGGCGCGATGATGCGGATACCCAGAGCTGAAAGACTCAGCGCGATATCATCTTCCAGATTCCTGATCCTGGAGATGCGGACGCCCGCCTGGGGCACAATCTCGTAGAGGGTAATAGTGGGGCCCACTGTGGCTTTGATGGAGATGATCTCAATGCCGTAATTGCGCAGTGTATGAATGATCTTCTCCTTGTTTTCGTTCTGCTCATTCATGTCCACTCCTTTGTCGCCTGTGTTGTAGACCTTCAGCAGGTTCATGGATGGAAACCTGAAGGAAGAAAGATCTTTCCTCGGATCATAATCCTCCTGCAACCCGGGGTCAGAAGAATCCAAATCATCGGTTTCTCTTTTATCTCCCTCCGGATGCAGGGTGCGAACTGCTTCATCATCTTTTGGTACAATCACCTCGAAGTCGTCCTGCAACGACTTCTTTTGTGGCATAGATGCATGTGACGGGTTGAAAATGGCAGTTGCGGGCGTAGATAGGACATCAGCTTTCGTGATATTCTCTTCCGACGCTTCCGCTTCACCAGGTGCAAGCGTGTGCACTCTCTTCTTTTTCAGCCATGCGAAAAAACGTTTCCACAATCCCGGACCTTTTTCTTCTTCCGGCTCCTCGTTCCCGGTATCGGCCGGTGTGAACAGCGTATAAGGTGCTTCGTCGTGATTGGGAAGGGGGGGCTTATTGTTTACCAGGGTTTGCTGTATCCTGTAGATCGAACTTTTACGGAAGATCACGATCATGATCAGGAGAAACAGCACGATGAGCAGTACCACACCCGGCCATCCCACACTGCTTTCCAGTACCTGTTCAATCTGTACCCCATGCGCTCCCCCCCATTTCACATGGGTTCCGGAGAAAATATTATCCAGGATGAAGGCACTGGTGACAGAACCGCCGATGAGACCGAAAGCGGTGATGAAAAGTGCTTTCAGAAAGGGGAAATGGGACACTTTCATCATCCGTAAGCCGAGATATATCAGAAAAACAGGAATTAAAGCCGAGAAGATGCCAAACCCATCGTTTACGAGCAACTCGGCAATAAAGGCCCCCCCCGCACCGGTCCAGTTTTCTACCTGGGGTGCATCGGAACGAATAAGTTCCCGGAATGACTTGTTCAAAACCTTGCTCTGATCGGCAGCACCGGTAAATAGGAACGAAACCACAGCCAGCAGCATAAAGATGCCGATGAAAGCCATCAACACCCCCGTAATAAAATGCAAACGTTCACTCTTGAAAAAACTGAGCCACGGATTGCCTTTTTTTTTGGTTGCGGAAATTCTCTTCCTTTTTCTTTTTGCCATAATGTGCTCTCCCCTTTCTGCGGCGCCTGTCAATCCGATGGGGGAGGTAAATGTGTTGTTAGTGATTGGAAGTACAAATTTAGGAAAAAGAAAGTTAGATTGAAAGAATTGTGGGGGGCAGCCGCTATTTTTTCTTCTGTCCTATCAGATATACCCCTGCAATAAGGGCGACAACGCCAAATCCAAGTTGAATGTATGCCTTTTCTTTTCCGGTATTGTCTTCAGCCTTGAACTCTAATCCCAGCACCTCTACCGAGGTTGAACTTTCGCTGATGCCGTTAATTCCGAAATATCCGAGCACAAGCGCACCCAGAATCAGTATAATACCAATGACTCTTTTCATAACTGTCTCAATTTTAAAGTTTTTTCTTTAAACACGGTATATGCCCTGATTGTTCTTTTATTACGCATATATTATAGTGTCTGCCAGAAAACAATTCATTCTAATGGGTATTTGTTGCTACCCTGTCTACACATACGCTGGACATAGTCTTATAGCACCTCATATTTTTATGGAGTTGCTATGAGGTGGGTATGAGGAGATATAAGTCCTGGCCCTTTCCAAGTCCCTTCCAGGTATAACCTATGGCTGGATATGACAGGTTCCCTGCAAAACTTGATTTTAAAAAAAACTGGAGTTTTCTTGCTGACACTATATAATGAGGAGCAGCCTGAAAGCGAGAGGTCCGCGAATCACTTCGCAGACCTCTCTTGTTAACACAATCTTCATGAAACAAACTACACTATCGAGTTGATTGCAGAATGATAATCAGGCTCCTGTGCAATCTCAGAAACCAGTTCTGTATACCGGACTTTTCCCTCGGGGTCAATCACGACCACGGCACGTGCCAGAAGACCTCTCATGGGTCCGTCGATTATTAACAGTCCATAATCTTTTCCAAACGCTTCATCGCGAAAGGTGGAGAGCGTGATCACATTTTCAATCCCCTCTGCGGAGCAGAATCTCCCTGCTGCAAAGGGCAGATCGGCAGAAATACCAAGCACCACTGTGTTATCCAGCGAAGCGGCTTCTTTGTTGAAACGGCGTACCGATGCAGCGCATGTCCCGGTGTCGAGACTCGGAAAGATATTCAGCACCACGTTTTTGCCTTTAAAATCTGATAACTTTGCTTCCGAGAGATCACCTTTCACCAGTGTGAAACCGGGAGCCGGTGCACCTTTTGCCGGTAGCTCGCCCATTGTGTGCACGGGATTGCCTTTAAATGTGATATTTGCCATATAATATTTATAATTTAAAATTATTCTTGATAATATTCTTGTCGCAGCTTCTAAACAATGTGCCTGTCCAAAAGTTCATTGCAGTTACATTTTTAACGTTCAGAATTCTTTTTCGCTATGCATGTGTAATTCGGCCCTGAGGTATTTCGCGGTGTAGCTCTCTTCATTCCGGATGATCTCTTCGGGGGTGCCTGCGGCAAGAATGTTTCCTCCCCTTTCTCCTCCTTCAGGTCCCAGATCAATGATGTAATCAGCACATTTGATGATGTCGAGATTATGTTCAATCACAATCACCGTATTGCCTTTGTCTACCAGCTTGTTCAATACACCGAGCAGCACCCGTATATCTTCAAAATGAAGCCCGGTGGTGGGTTCATCCAGTACATACAGCGTATTGCCTGTATCTGCACGGGCCAGCTCCGTGGCCAGCTTTACCCGCTGGCTCTCACCTCCCGACAGGGTGGTGGAGGATTGCCCCAGCTTAATATATCCCAGTCCCACTTCCTGTAATACCTTTATCTTGTGAAGGATATTGGGCACATTTTCAAAAAAATCCACTGCCGTGTTAATGGTCATATCCAGCACATCGGCAATCGATTTTCCTTTGAACCGCACCTCCAGCGTTTCGCGGTTGTATCTCTTGCCGTGACATACCTCACAGGGAACCATCACGTCGGGCAGAAAGTTCATCTCGATGGTTTTGTAACCGTTGCCGCTGCATTTTTCACAACGGCCCCCCTTTACGTTAAATGAAAACCGCCCCGGCTTGTAAGCCCGAATTTTTGCTTCCGGCATGCTGGCAAACAGCGTGCGGATATCGGAAAAAACACCGGTGTAGGTCGCCGGGTTGGAACGTGGCGTGCGACCAATGGGCGACTGGTCAACGCTCACCACCTTGTCAAGGTGCTCAATCCCTTTCACGGCGGTATAGGGCAGCGGATCTTTGAGTGATCGGTAAAATTTCTGGCTGAGAACAGGTTGCAGTGTCTCGTTGATTAAAGTCGATTTACCACTGCCCGATACCCCGGTCACACAGATAAATGTACCCAACGGAAATGCCGCGGTCACATTTTTCAGGTTGTTGCCCGAAGCACCTTCAATAATGAATTTCTTTCCATTGCCTTTTCTCCTTTTTTCGGGGATGGCTATCGACAGCTTCCCGTTGAGATAATTGGAGGTGAGTGTGTTCTTTTTCAGCATCTCGGCAGGGACGCCTTCGAAAACCACATCGCCTCCCTTCTGACCTGCAAAGGGACCCATATCCACAATATAATCGGATGCAAGCATCATATCCTTGTCGTGTTCCACCACCACCACCGAATTACCCGAGTCACGCAATTTCTTCAACGAATCAATCAACCGGTGGTTGTCGCGCTGATGCAGGCCGATGCTGGGCTCATCCAGAATATAGAGTACGTTCACCAGCTGCGATCCGATCTGTGTAGCCAGCCTGATGCGCTGACTCTCCCCACCCGAAAGCGAGGCCGAGGCACGGGAGAGAGAGAGGTATCCCAGTCCTACATCCAACAGAAATTGTAAACGGGTAAGAATCTCTTTTTTAATCTCTTCAGCGATGAGCCGCTGTTTCTCTGTTACATCCGAATCCGTGAGGATGAACCAGTCGTACAGCTCACAGATGTCCATTGCGGCCAGTTCGGCTATATTTTTTCCGTTGATCCTGAAATGGAGTGCCTCCCTGTTGAGCCGTTGACCGTTGCATTCGGGGCAGACGGTGGTGGTGATGAACTGGCCTGCCCATTTCTGTGCAGTGGCCGAAGCTTCTTCTTCCTGCTGCATCTCAATATATTTTGCCACACCCTCATACGATACCATGTAATTGGAATTGCCCAACGACTCATTCTTAATCTTCAATCGTTCATTGGTCCCGTACATGATTTCGTCTACCGCCTCCCGGGAGATATCTTTGACGGGGGTTTTCATTGTTACACCATACTTCTCGCAGATGGCAGCTATCTGCCAGAAAAGCAGATTACTCCTTTCCTTGCCGAGGGGGACGATACCACCTGCAGCGATGCTCAGATCCGGATTGGGAATAATCTTCTCAATATCAATCTGATCCACAGTTCCGATGCCCTTGCAACGGGGACAGGCACCCTGGGGTGAGTTGAATGAAAAATTATGCGGGGCCGGCTCGTTGTACGACAATCCGGTGGTGGGGCACATCAAACTGCGACTAAAATGTCTCACCTCACCGGCTTCTACATCCTGTATGAGAATCAATCCCGAACCCTGCTTCATGGCAGTGCGTACGCTTGCTTTCAGCTTGTCGGATAATTTATTGGAAACAACCAGTTTATCGATCAGGATCTCGATACTGTGATTTTTGTAACGGTCTACCCGCATGCCGGGACTGATCTCCCTGATCTCACCATCTATCCGCACATTGAGATACCCTTTTTTGCGGATCTGCTCGAAGAGCTCTTTGTAATGTCCTTTCCTGTTTCTCACCACGGGTGAGAGAATGTATATTTTTTTACCGATATATTTCTCCAGGATCAACTCCAGAATCTGCTCATCGGTATATTTTACCATTTTTTCCCCCGTGATGTAGGAGTAGGCCTCCCCCGCACGGGCATAAAGCAGGCGCAGAAAATCGTATATTTCGGTGGCGGTGCCTACGGTTGAGCGGGGGTTTTTGTTGGTGGTTTTCTGTTCGATTGAAATCACGGGGCTAAGGCCGGTAATCTTGTCCACGTCGGGACGATCCATCTTCCCGAGAAAGCCACGGGCATAAGCCGAGAAGGTTTCGATGTAACGGCGTTGCCCTTCGGCAAAGATCGTATCGAAAGCGAGAGACGATTTGCCGCTGCCACTCAGTCCGGTCACCACCGTAAGCGAGTCGCGCGGTATGGTTACGTCAATATTCTTTAGATTGTGTACACGTGCGCCGTACACCTGAATTTGTGCTGTTTCGGAAGCCATAGTCTGTATAAACGAATGATAACCTGAAAATGTTTACTTCACCACCCATGCTGCACGGTGTACTTTCGGCTGATCCCCCTTTTTGTAATACAAACTTTCTTTTGTGGGAATCAGGATGGTGTATGTTTTGCCCGAAGTGTTGCTCAGCTTGTCGCTGCGCAACCAGGAATTAAAGTCCTTTAATTGTGCATAGGTAATCTGATGCTGTCGGGCAAAAGCAACCAGGTCCGGGATGGCGTTGGAGACGCTCACTTTATTGAATTCCATGGGTTTATAGAGATCTACAGGTTTAAGAATGAACCCATATTGCTGCGGATGCTCAAAGATCTGTTTGATGGAGAGCATGCGGTAATAGTAGCGTGAGGTTTCCTCCACAAGCCAGAGATCGAGCGCATCATCGGCACGCTGGTCTCTCAGTTCAGTAGTGATACGTGCCTGCCCGCCGTTGTAGGACAATGCCGCGGCACGCCATGAACCATATTTCCGGTGGGCATCTTTCAGATACCTGCAGGCTGCCTCGGTCGATTTTTCAATGTGGTACCGTTCATCCACTTCGGCACTCACCTCAAGGCCATACTGTTTGCCTGTACTTTGCAGAAACTGCCACAGCCCGGCTGCCCGTGCAGGAGACACAGCCCGGTAATCGAGGCTGCTCTCAATCACTGCCATATATTTCAGGTCATCCGGCACTCCCTGTTGTTTCAGGATGGGTTCAATAATCGGGAAAATACGATTGGCACGTTTGAAAAGCAACAGGGTGGTGGAGTGGAAGTAGGTAAAGCTGTTCAGCTCCCTGTCCATCCGTTCATGTTTATCGTACCGGTCGAAGGTGATCTGTTCACCGGCAAAATGCATGCTTTCGGGAATCTCCACCGATGCCGTCATGGAAAGCACCAATGGCTTTTCCGATCCGGTTTTTTCCGGGTTGTTTCCCGACGTCAGCACGATGAGAGCCGCTCCCAGGAAGGTAAACAACAGAACCAGGGATATGAGTAGTGATTTTTTCATTTTCTGTAATGTAATGTGATGAAAACCTCCGGAGTATACATCATCGGTGATGCAAAACCGGAGAACAAACAAATTTACAAAAAAAATTCAAAAATCCAAACACGCTGAAAATTATCGGTCGTACGTTTCATCTGCTCAATTTTTCCTAAATTTGTGCTGAAAAGAAATGAACCAAAGAGTAGCTTACAATGAAATCGAATACTTCCAGCCTGGTTATGAAAGCCCACGACATCAGTCAGCTCCGTTTTCGCGACACCCCCTTCGTGAAGCTGATGAACAAGCGCATATACAATATCCTGATGGTGGCTTCGCGATACGATATGTTTATCCTGGAAGAAGACGGTCGTGTGGATGAACAGATATTCAATGAATATACCTCGCTCAATCTCCGCTATCCCCCCCGTTTCACACAGGTGGACAACAACAGGGAGGCGCTTGCCGAGCTAAAGCAGAACCATTACGAGCTGATCATCTGTATGCCAAATATGGACAGCAGCGATACTTTCGACCTGGCGAAGCAGATAAAAGCACGTTATCCCGCTATTCCTGTGGTATTGCTTACTCCCTTTTCGAAGGCAGTAACGCAATCTTTGAGCCGGGAGGATCTGAGTGGTATCGATTATGTGTTTAGCTGGCTGGGTAATACGGATCTTTTACTGGCCATCATCAAAGTCGTGGAAGACAGGATGAATGTAGAGCACGATGTGAAAACAGTGGGCGTACAAACCATCATGCTGGTGGAGGACTCTGTTCGTTTCTACTCATCGGCCCTGCCGTTGCTCTATAAATTTGTGCTTTCCGAATCGAAAGAGTTTGCGAAAGAGGCATTGAACGACCACCTGCGTATGCTTCGCATGCGGGGGCGTCCCAAGATTCTGCTGGCCCGCAATTACGAGGAAGCCGTCTCCTATTACAAGAAATACGGCGATAACATGCTGGGCGTCATCAGTGATATGAGTTTTAATGTGGAGGGCGAGAAGGATAAGCTGGCAGGGAAGAGGCTGGGCGAGTGGATTCGCACCAAAGATACCTATATACCCATTATTTATACCTCCTCCGAGTCGGAGAACAGGAAATATGTCAATGAGATAAATGCTGTCTTTATCGATAAAAACTCGAAAACCTTTCCGCAGGATTTGAGCAGGGCGATCAAAGATAACCTCGGTTTTGGCGATTTCATCATTACCGACCCGAAAACAAAAGAGGAGATATTCCGCATCAAAAATCTGAAAGAACTGCAGATGAACATCCGTAATATTCCGGATGACGCGCTCTACGAACATCTCTCACGGAATCACTTTTCCCGTTTCTTCTATTCCCGTGCCATGTTCCCTGTGGCGGAGATGCTCAAAAAAATCGATGTGTCGGAATACGCCAGCATGGACGACGCACGCGAATTGATCTATGCCACCATCGTAGAGTACCGAAGAATGAAAAATATGGGAGTGGTAGCTGTCTTCGAGAAGGATCGATTCGACCAGTACTCGAATTTTGCCCGCATCGGTGAAGGATCGCTGGGGGGGAAGGGCAGGGGACTCGCATTTATCGGTTATATGGTGAAGACACACCTGGAGTTGAACAGCAGTGCCAATTTTCCGGTGATTACTCCCAAAACGGTTGTGCTCTGTACCGATATCTTCGACGAGTTCATGGAGGCAAACGATCTTTATCCCGTTGCCTTGTCGGAACGAAGCGACGAAGATATGCTGAAGTACTTTTTGGCTGCCAAACTGCCCAAAAGGCTGGTGAGCGACTTCCTTGTTTTTTTTGAAGCCATTGAGGGACCTATCGCTATCCGCTCTTCCAGCATGCTGGAGGATTCGCAATACCAGCCCTTTGCCGGAATATATGCCACTTACATGATTCCCTATGTGAACGATAAGTATCAGATGGTGCGCTTGCTGAGCAATGCCATCAAGGCAGTTTATGCCTCGGCCTTTTATAAGGATAGTAAGGCTTATATGGCTGCTACGCAGAATCTGATCGACCAGGAGAAAATGGCGATCGTGCTCCAGCAGGTGGTGGGATCCCAATATGGGAATTTGTATTATCCTGCTATATCCGGGGTGGCTCGCTCCATCAATTATTATCCCATTGGCAATGAAAAACCGGAAGACGGCATTGTGAATATGGCTTTCGGCTTGGGGAAATATATCATGGACGGCAATATGGGATTGCGTTTTTCACCGCTCCATGCATCCAGAATCCTTCAGCTCAGTTCGCCCGACCTGGCCTTACGGGATACGCAAACACAGTTTTATGCCCTTGATCTTGATTCTGTCACAAAAGATTTTACCATTGATGACAGCTTTAACCTGCTGAAGCTGCGGTTGCGCCAAGTGGAAACAGAGGGACCTCTCCGGTATGTTTCCTCCACGTACGATCCTCAGGATCAGATCATCCGGGAGGGATTTTATGAAGGAGGACGCAAGATTGTTTCCTTCGTCAATATCCTGCAACACGATATGTTTCCGTTAAATGAAGTGCTCGACAAGCTGTTGAAAGCGGGACAAAAAGAGATGGGGCGCCCGGTAGAGATTGAGTTTGCCGTGGATATCAGTGACCAGCGGTTCGCCTCATTCTATGTCTTACAGATCCGCCCCATCGTAGACAGCAAGGAGGTGGTGCATGAAAACCTGGAGGAAACAGTACTCCAAAGTACGGTGTTATTCTCGCGAAATGCCTTGGGAAACGGGATATCGAATGATGTGTCCGATGTGGTCTATGTGAAATCAGATGCTTTCGATGCCTCCAAAAATCCCCTGATCGCCCGGGAGATCGAAAGTCTGAACACCCAGTTTGTAGCTGCCGGCACCCACTATGTGCTGGTCGGCCCCGGCCGCTGGGGCTCCTCCGATCCCTGGCTGGGTATCCCTGTGAAATGGCCGCATATCTCTCAGGCGCGCGTCATCGTGGAGTCAGGGATGGAAAACTACCGCATTGAACCGAGCCAGGGAACCCATTTCTTTCAGAATCTCACTTCATTCGGGGTGGGGTACTTTACCGTAAATTCTTTTTTGGAGAATGATGGCTTCTTTGATGAAGCTTTTCTGAACGAACAGCCTGCAGTCTTCGAAACAGCATTTATCCGTCAGGTACATTTCGATCAGCCGGTGATCATCAAGATAAATGGTAGACAAAGAATAGGGGTTGTGATGAAACCGGAGAAAACAAAATAACCGTTAGCGTGTTCCATG
>JBDKRY010000085.1:0-4005 GCA_039683155.1 Proteiniphilum sp. | reverse complement strand
ACAATCGGATAACCCGAAACGAAAGGATGTGGATGAATATAAAAATCAATTTTACCGTTCTTTACGGAACGAAACGGAAAACCAGAAACAAGCTTTCCTGACCGGAGGCGGAGAAGAAATTGATTTCATTGTCAATGAACCGGAACTCTTTGCCGAAGGCAAAGAGCTGCTTCAGAAAATCAAAGATAAACGCTCGGTCATCGCTGCACAGGAAGAGGCTGAGAAAGAGAAAAACCTGGCCCGGAAACTGGCTATTATTGATCAGATAAAACTCCTGACCGAAACACAGGGGCAGGAAGATTTCAATAAATCCTATCAGGAATTCAAATCTCTCCAGCAGGAGTGGAACGATATCAAACAGGTTCCTCAGGCAAAAGTGAATGAGCTGTGGAAATCGTACCAGCATTACGTGGAGATTTTCTATGACCTTGTACGGATCAACAATGAGTTCAGGGAATATGATTTCAGGAAAAATCTGGAACTGAAAACCGAACTTTGTGAAGCTGCTGAAAGACTCGATGAGGAAACGGATGTGATCTCTGCATTTCATCAACTGCAGAACCTGCATCAGGAATGGAGGGAGATAGGGCCTGTCTCCAGAAAAGATAGAGAAGAGATCTGGAATCGGTTTAAAGAAGCCTCTGCCAACATCAATAAAAAGTATCAGCTTCATTTCGAGGATTTAAGAGGAAAGGAAGACGAGAACCTTGAATTGAAGATAGCTTTGTGCGAGAAGCTTGAGGCAATTGACTATAGCCGGATCACCACCGTCAAAGAGTGGAACAGCAAAGTGAAGGAAGTGCTCGATATTCAGTCGCAATGGCGCCAGATAGGCTATGTCCCGAGAAAATGGAATACGAAGATCTACAAACGCTATCGTGCCGCCTGTGACCTGTTTTTCAAAGCCAAGAACGACTTCTATAAGTCACTTCGCGGAGAAATGGAAGAGAATCTCAGAAAGAAGATCGAACTGTGTGAGCGGGCCGAAGCGATGAAAGACAGTCACGACTGGAAGAAAACCACCCAGGAGATGATTGAGATTCAAAAAGAGTGGAAGAGCATCGGCATCGTACCGCATAAGTATGTCGACAGCATCTGGAAACGATTTATTTCTGCCTGTGATTATTTCTTCGAACAGAAGAAGATGCATACCTCCTCCCAGTATGAGGAGGAGTCCAGAAACCTGGAAGCCAAGAAAGAAATTGTAAACAAAATCAGTAAACTGGATCCATCCCTGGAGACTGAAGAGGCTTTGTCTCAGCTGCATGAACTGATGGACGAATGGTATGCCATCGGCCATGTACCCTTTAAATTCAAGGATCGCGTATACCGTGAGTTTTATGAGGCTACGGAGGCACAGTTCGACCGGCTGAATATCGATAAGGCCGACCGGAAACTGGAAAGCTTTAAAACCAACCTTTCCGATTTGGCCAAATCGGGCAATGCCAGAAACCAACTGCTGTATGAACGCGAAAAGCTGATGCGCCAGTACGAACGGATGAAAGGCGAACTGCAGACCTACGAAAACAACATCGGCTTCCTCTCCGTATCTTCCAAAAAGGGAAACCATCTGGTGGATAATATGAACCAGAAGGTGGAAAAAATTAAATCGGAACTGCAGCTGATCATCAAAAAGGTGGAAGTGCTGGACAAAGAGCTGGGATAAAAGCAACTTCCTGCAGTTCAGTAGCCTTCGTTTTGCACCAGATATCCTTCTGTATCTGAGACTCTGTCGATTGCTGACTGGGGGATTGGGAAAAGGCGTTTCTTACTATCATTGTTTGTTTTTTCTGTCTTGGTGCCTTCATATTTTCCGAACCGGATCATATCGGTACTGCGTTGGTGTTCCCAATAAAATTCAAAACCTCTCTCTCTGAAAAGAATATCGAGGTTCATCTCATGTGGCGGCTTAGGAGTCACTGCCGGAGGGGCTGTTCTCGATGTCCGGACGAAGTTCACATCGTTCAGTGCTGCGGAAATGTCGCCATTACTAAACTTGGCTTCTGCACGCATCATATAAAGATCTGCAAGGCGTATGATAATGATGTCAGCTTCACCTTTCTCCAGGGGTCGAAGTTCCTGATAGGAATGTCCTGCCATTACAGAGAAATCATGATCCGCCTCTTTATACTCGTACGTCAGATAATTCTCCCCCAGTTTTTTTGTACCATTTGTATAGCTCTGTAACAGATAGCCTTTTTCAAACGGATCGACATTGGTCATTTCCTGGTCATCCACTTCACCCGATCTGTACTCAGATCCGAGATTTAACCTGTAAGTCGCCTTTTATTTTGATCGCAAAATTAGATGAAAAGAAAGTGAAAAAGTTCCTTTTGCGGTTGAGCTTTTATTAACATATTATTACAGAAATATCACCTCGACTTTCATACCGATTCAGGCACAACCCGCAATTTTGCATTATTTATACCGGAATGATGACATCTTTATAGAAATATACCGTTCAGATAGTCAGTCATATAAATGCCTATGATGGAAAATGAGCAATTAATCATATATTTTGAGATAATATTGGTATCAAAAATTAAAACAATTAAACAATTTTGTCTGGATAAAATGAAAAACTAACTCATCAGAATTATGGCAAGAAAACTAAAGGAACATTTTAGTCCCTAGTGTGAATTGTGAATAAAGAGAGTTAACCCATTTTTTACAATCAATCTTTAATAATCTAAACAAAATGAAAGAATGAAAAAGAAAAACTCATTTGATTTGTTGAAGGGATTAATAACTACTGTTTTGTGGGTATTTTCCCTTGGAATATTCGCTCAAACTGTAACTGTAACCGGCACAGTAAGCGATATGAATGGCGAACCACTTATCGGGGTTACTATCCAGATACGAGGCACTTCAGTCGGTACAGTTACCGATTATGAGGGTAAGTACAGTTTGCTGAATGTCTCACCGAATGCAACGATGGAAGTTTCTTATGTGGGAATGAAAACACAAACAGTGGCAGTGAATGGCCGAACCTTAATAGATGTGACGCTTTCTGAAGACTCCGAAATGTTGGGTGAAGTTGTCGTCACCGGATTTGGTTTATCGCAAAGGAAAGAATCCCTTACGTCAGCAATATCAGTAATTGGCTCAAAGGATATCAGCCGGTCAAAATCTTCTACCGCCTCAGGTGCGCTGGTTGGCAAAATTGCGGGGATCAATTCACGTCAACAGGATGGACGACCCGGTGCCACTACCAATATCCAAATTCGTAACATGGGGGCACCGCTGTATGTGATTGACGGCATTCAATCGGATGCAGGTCAGTTCAACAACATTGACTTCAACGATATCGAGTCGATCTCTGTATTGAAAGATGCCTCCGCCGCCATTTATGGAGTGCGTGCTGCCAACGGTGTGATTGTGGTGACTACGAAAAAAGGAGCTCGTAACGCCAAAAATACGGTAACGGTGAACGGCTATTACGGATGGCAAAGTCTGTACGATTTTCCGAAACCGGCTACGGCCGAAACCTATATTAGGAATTACATCCAGTCAGAGACCGTGCAGGGAGCCTCCAATTACACTTACTCGAAGGATGATTATGAAAAATGGAAACAGGGAACTGAGAAAGGATATGTTCCGTTCGATTGGTATGATTATATCTTTGAAGTTTCCCCGCAAACCTATGTGAGCGCTAATGTCTCGGGTGGATCTGATAAAATCAATTACTATCTGAGTGTGGGAAATCTGAATCAGGATGCTATTATCGTCAACTACGGTGGATTTACCCGTACTAACGTCCAAATGAATGTCAATGCCAATATCACTGATAAGCTGAAAGTGGGTGGTGGCATGAACGGACGTATTGAAAAAAGGGTCAATCCGGGTGTACCTGAGGTGGATGACTACTGGATGCCTCGTTTTGCAACCTACCGCAATCTTCCAACCAAGAGACCTTTTGCTAACGACAATCCATTATATCCAACCCTTACCTCAACTAACCCTGCAACGAACTTTGCCTGGCTAAATTACGATTTGGCTGGTAAA
>JBDKRY010000084.1:0-7770 GCA_039683155.1 Proteiniphilum sp. | reverse complement strand
GGTGTCCTCCCTCCTCTGCTACTTTGCACCGGACGGCTACTGGCTTATCGCGGGCCGCTTTGTGCAGGGTGCGGGTGCAGCCTTCACAGGCACCACCGGTCAGGCTATCCTCGTGGCCTCGTTCCCTGCCGAAAAAAGAGGACAGGTGCTCGGCATATCGGTATCTTCCGTCTATGCGGGACTGGCACTGGGTCCGCTGGCAGGCGGTATCCTCACCATTCATACGGGATGGCGCTCCCTCTTCCTCATTGCCGCAATCTTTGGCATCGTCACCATGCTCATTTCGCTGCGCTTCCTGAAGAGTGACGGAAAGAAGGAACGTCCCACCGACAAAGGAGATCATGTAGGTACAATCCTGTTTATGGCAGGACTCTCGACATTGGTCTATGGCTCTTCCCGGATTCCTTCCTCCCTGGGTTGGGCACTGATGGGCATCGCCGTCATTATGCTTTTTCTTTTCTGGAGGATCGAAAGCAAGAGTCGTCATCCCCTGCTCGACACCCGCCTTTTTACCCATAACAGGCTCTTCACCTACTCCAGCCTGTCTGCACTCATCAACTACACAGCCACCTTTGCCATTGTTTTCTTCCTGAGCCTCTACCTGCAGAAGATACAAGGGCTCTCACCCCGCGACGCGGGAGCCGTGATCGTGGCCCAGCCGCTGATGATGACCCTCTTCTCACCGGTCGTGGGTAAGCTATCCGACAAAATTCAGCCACGCTACTTCGCCACCGTGGGCATGGCCATGTGTTCGTCGGGCCTGGCCATGCTGGCATTTCTCTCACCGCACACCTCCATCGGGTTGATCATGGGTATTCTTGTATGGGTGGGAGTTTGTTTTGCCCTCTTCTCTTCGCCCAATATGAACACCATTATGAGTTCCGTGAAGCAGCCGCAGTATGGGCAGGCTTCGGGCATCGCAGCCTCCATGCGGGTATTCGGGCAGATCTTTAGCATGAGCATCATCACCTTTCTCTTTTCTATGAATTTTGGAGAGTCTTCGGTCGATGCGGTGCCCGACGGGGTTTTTATGCAGGTGATGCAATGGGGGTTTCTGATTTTTGCCATGATTGGCGTACCGGGCATCTACTTTTCGTTCAACAGGGGGGATGTAAAGAAATAAATAATTTTGTATCTTTGCATCCGCAAACAAAAAACAGGATAATAAAGACGCAATGGCAAAAGAATTGAAGGAGATCACTCCCCGCAGCAAGGATTATTCACAATGGTACCTTGATGTGGTGATCAAGGCCGATATGGCTGAAAACTCGGCCGTGAGGGGCTGTATGGTGATCAAACCCTACGGTTATGCAATCTGGGAAAAAATGCAACGGCAACTGGACGATATGTTCAAGGAAACAGGCCATTTAAACGCGTACTTCCCGCTATTCATCCCCAAATCGTATTTGAGCCGTGAAGCAGACCATGTGGAAGGTTTTGCCAAAGAGTGTGCCGTGGTGACGCACTACCGGTTGAAGAACGATCTCAACGGCAGTGGCCTGATTGTAGATCCTGAGGCGAAGCTCGAAGAAGAACTGGTGGTACGCCCTACCTCAGAAACCATCATCTGGAGCACCTACAAAAACTGGATCCAGTCCTATCGCGACCTGCCACTACTTATCAACCAATGGGCGAACGTGGTACGCTGGGAGATGCGCACGCGCCTCTTTCTCCGCACGACCGAATTCCTCTGGCAGGAAGGCCACACAGCACACGCAACCAAAGAAGAGGCAGTGGAAGAAGCCGAAAGAATGATCGATATATATGCCGAGTTTGCAGAAAAATATATGGCCATGCCGGTGGTAAAAGGGTTGAAATCGGAATCAGAACGCTTTGCCGGCGCCCTGGACACCTACACCATTGAGGCGATGATGCAGGACGGGAAAGCATTGCAGTCGGGCACCTCACACTTCCTCGGACAAAATTTTGCCAAAGCATTTGATGTACAGTTTTCTGATCAGAACGGGAAACGCGATTATGTGTGGGCTACCTCATGGGGAGTCTCTACCCGGTTGATCGGAGCGCTCATCATGTCACATTCCGACGATAACGGACTCGTGCTTCCTCCCAAACTGGCTCCTTACCAGGTGGTAATTGTCCCCATCTACAAAAATGAGGAACAACTGCAACAGATCAACGAAAAGGTGGCGGGAATCGTAGAACGTTTAAAATCTCTTGGTATCAGCGTGAAATATGACAATTCCGACAACAAGAAACCGGGGTGGAAATTCTCGGAATATGAGCTCAAAGGCGTGCCGGTACGGCTCGCCATGGGTGGACGCGACCTGGAGAACAACACCATTGAAGTAGCCCGTCGCGATACGCTGACCAAAGAGACCCTCTCCTGCGACAACATCGAAAATCATGTTCAAACGTTGTTAGCGGAAATACAGGAAAATATTTACAAAAAAGCGGACGACTTCCGCACAGTCCAAACCCGCGAAGTGAACTCCTACGATGAGTTTAAGGGGGAGATAGAAAAAGGAGGATTCCTCCTGTGTCACTGGGACGGTACCCCCGAAACGGAAGCACGGATAAAGGATGAGACCAAAGCCACCATCCGCTGTATACCGATGGAGGGCGACAAGACACCCGGAAGATGCATGGTAACGGGAAAGCCGTCTGCACAACGGGTTATTTTTGCCAGAGCATACTGAAAAATTAAAAATTAAAAGTTAAGGATTAAAAGTTACGGGTTCAGTGTTCAGGGAGTGAAGGCAAAAGAACGATGAACTGCGGACCGTCATAGGGAAACAGGGGCAGTCAACTTCGTTCCTGCATAGCAAGCAGTAATAAGAGAAAAAAATGGCAAGATTGAAGCATTGGATTTCTGCATTTCGTCTGCGAACACTCTTTCTGGCTGTGGCGACCGTTGTTCTTGGGAGCGGACTGGCCTGGCATGAAGGTACGTTCAGTATAACAACATTCATCCTTGCATTTCTGCTGGCTGTGTCCATCCAGATCCTGGCAAATCTGGCAAACGATCTGGGTGATTATCAAAAAGGAACCGACATCACCGGCAGACGACAAGGTCCCACCCGCGCCCTGCAAAGCGGTACCATCTCGCCCAAAGAGATGAAAGGTGCCATCGCCCTCTTAACAGGTATTTGTGTGATGGTGGGGTTGACATTGGTGTTGCAGGATGAAGCGTCCGGGAACGGCCTCTCCGCAGTAATCCTTATCGGCCTGGGAGCGGCCTGCATTCTTGCCGCACTGTTTTATACCATCGGGAAAAAGGCGTATGGTTATAAAGGGTGGGGCGACATTTTTGCCTTCCTCTTTTTCGGGCCCGTACCGGTAATAGGCACCTACTTCCTGCATACCCACTCCTTTGATTTCCAACCGGTATTACCTTCGGTCAGCCTGGGATTAATCAGTACGATGATCCTCAACATCAACAATATGCGCGACATTGAGAATGACAAGGCATCCGGAAAAATCACCATCGCCGTGAAATTGGGATTACCCGGAGCAAAAATATATCATATGCTGATGACCTTCGTATCCTTCAGCTGTTTGGCCGGGTACAACATCCTTTTTGAATCCGGCCCCTGGTACCGATACGTTTATCTCCTGGTTTTTCTCATGCCGTTCAATATCCTGAACGAGATAAGGCATAAGAGCGGACAGGAACTCGACCCCTATCTGAGAGCAACATCTCTTTCGGGTTTTTTACTGGCGCTTGCTTTTGCCATTTGCATCAACCTGTAGGAAATAGCACATTACCGTGATTTCACGGTGGAAGGGCTTGTTTCCAAAAAACGGATCAAGGCCGCAACAGATGAAGGATCGGCAAAATCAACTTCGTTTTCATTCAGGTATTGATCGTACAAAGTTTTATTCTTTTTGTAGATATTCCTCAGTTGTCTCATCGATTTGATCTCTTTCCATCCCGAACCGTTATCGAGCAGGTACACCATGTAAGGTTTCACCTGAAAATCGTCGGGGAGCTGCAATTCATACACCCTGCCGCCACTCGACCAGCTGGAATAGCTGTCTGAGGATGATGTCTGCGACGTTCCGCCATAGGCAGCGGGCTTCCCGGGAGGAATCACCCTGCACTTGTACTGGGCAAACAGTTTATATCCGTCCCCGTGCAGTACCTCTACAAATTGATTGCGGTGAAGGACGAATTTCCTGCTGCCAATGATCACAGTGTCCAACTGGCTCAGGGTAGGCTCAGCCAATGCCAGGATCTGTCCGTTCTGGTTAAACACCATCTCCTCGGTGGCGGCATTAAAATTGAGCTTTGCCGGGTTCCTCCTGCCATCTTTCATCAGCACCGTTCCGGATGCAAACTCCGGGAACAGGTAGTGCGAGATCTCTTTTGTCTGCTGGCCAATTAAGGGGAGTGACATCAAAAAGAGGGTAATAAGAGAAAAAGATCTGTGTTGCATAGGTGATTATTTTTCTATGATTCATTTATAACCCGCATTTGGCATCTGCCTGCCATGAAGGAGATATTATCTTCTCCGGAGAAGACTTTTACCTGTTTGACAAATGTAAAGATAAACGATAATTTTTGTTTGTCAAAAAAATTAACAGGTCATGGATGCTCCTCATTCAATTAAAAATAATTGTGTAACTTTGCCCGATACACAAACCAATTCTTTCACCATTATGTTCGACAACAGCAAACGCGCTTTTATAGCCATCAATGATGAAGCGGAAGTATGCCTGATACCCAGAATGACAAACCGCCACGGCCTCATCACCGGCGCCACGGGAACCGGAAAAACAGTCACCCTGCAGACACTCTCCGAGACATTCAGCGAGATGGGCGTGCCCGTCTTCGCCGCCGATATGAAGGGCGACCTCTCCGGTGTGGCAAAAACAGGGGGAAACAAGGAGAGCATTACCAAACGGGTGGATGACTATAAGCTACAGGATAAAGGATTTGAATATAAAGCTTTCCCTGTGCGTTTTTGGGATGTGTTCGGCGAACAGGGACATCCTGTGCGGACCACCGTCACCTCCATGGGACCGCTGCTGCTGGAGCGGCTGCTGGACCTGAACGAGACACAGGGTGCCATCCTGACGATGGCCTTCCGTATTGCCGACGACAACAACCTGCTGCTGATCGACCTGAAAGACCTGCAGAAGATGCTGCAATATATCGGTGACAACCGGACACAATTCATCACCCAATACGGCAATATCTCACCTGCCAGCATCGGTGCCATACAGCGCGGACTGATGCGGCTGGAGAGCGAGGGTGCCGACCGGTTCTTCGGAGAGCCGGCACTGGAGATCACCGACTTCATCCAGACGGAACAGGGCAAGGGAGTGATCAACATCCTTGCTGCCGATAAGCTGATGAACGCACCCCGTGTATACACCACCTTCCTGCTGTGGCTGCTGGACGACCTCTATGAGACCCTTCCCGAGGTGGGTGATATGGATAAACCGAAGCTGGTCTTCTTCTTCGATGAGGCTCATCTGCTCTTCAACGACATGCCCTCCTCCCTGCTGGAGAAGGTGGAACAGATTGTCCGCCTCATCCGCTCCAAGGGTGTGGGTGTCTACTTCTGCACGCAGAACCCGGCAGACATACCCGAGAGCATCCTCGGACAGCTCGGCAACCGTGTGCAGCATGCCCTGCGTGCCTACACCCCCAACGATCAGAAAGCGGTGAAGGTGGCTGCCAACACCTTCCGTGCCAACCCCAGGTTCGATACGGGCGAAGCCATCACCCAACTCAATACGGGTGAGGCGCTGATATCGTTCCTCAACGAGAAGGGAGCGCCCCAGATGGTGGAGCGCGCCAACATCCTGCCGCCGCAGGGACAGATAGGCCCCCTCACCGCGGGTGAAAGAGACCAGCTGATGCGCGGCTCGCTGATCTATGGCGTCTACGAGAAGCTGGTGGACCGCGAGTCGGCCTACGAGATCCTGTCGCAAAAGCAGGAGCTGCTCGAGGAAGAGCGCAAACAGGCCGCGGAGGAGAAAGAACGTATCCGTCTGCAGAAAGAGGAACAGAAAGCAGCCCTGGAGGCTGAGAGGGCGAAGCGTGCCGCAGCACGGCAACGCAAGGCTGACCAGGGTATCCTGGGTGACATCCTCACGCAGGTGGGACGCAGCACCACACGGCAAATCAGCAACCAGCTGGGCAGGACCCTTACCCGCAGCCTGCTGGGAGCGCTCTTCGGAAAAAAATGAACCTTTCAAACTGACTCCATGTATCAAACACTCTTCAGACACTACTGGCTGCAGACAGTCCGCTCGCCGGGTTATTACAAGAACCTGGTGGTGAATATCTTCGTCGGACTGACAGCGCTTTATTTTTTGGCAGTCTTCATCCTGGTAGGGCTTATGCTGCCGAAGATACTGCAGGAGATAGCCCCTCAGGCCGATCCTGCCGCTATCTTCACCGGCAGCATGATCTATGCCCTGATCGCCCTGCTGTTGATACGCTATGTGATGCAGCCGCTGAGCAGGCTGAACCTGGAGAGCTACCAGGTGTTGCCGGTCAAAAGGTCTGCCCTGGTCTCCTACCTGGTGTTGAAACCGCTGCTCAACCCGCTGAACTACATCGTCCTCTGCCTGGTTATTCCCTTTGCCATCACGGGCATTCATCCTGCGTACGGCACAGCAGGGGCTTTCCGTTTTATCCTCATCATCCTCGGCCTCATCTGGTTCAACACCCTGATGGCTCCGCTGCTGAAACGACAATTCAGCAATATCCTTCCCGGAACCGTCACGCTGCTGGCCATCGGTGGCGGACTGGCAGCACTGGAATATTTCAGCATCTTCTCCCTGTTCACGCTGTCGCAGCACCTTTTCGGTTTTCTGACCGGCACACCCGTCGCATGGATCGCCGTGTGGTTGCTGAGCCTGCTGGCTTTTTTGCTCCACAAACTCTTTTTTGCCCGCAACTACTATCCCGAATCATTCGAGAAAAAAAGCAAAAAGAGAGAGGCCGGAGCCCAGCGGTTCACCTTTATGGAGCGCTTCGGAAAGATAGGAGAGCTCATCTCTCTCGAGATCAAGCTGGTGCTCCGTCACAAGCGGACAAAGAGCACCCTCTACACAGCCTTCTTCTTCCTACTCTACGGGTTGATCTTCTATCCCAACCCGATGTATAACGAGATTCCCGGATGGTTGCTGTTCGTGGCCATCTTTGTCACAGGGACGGGGATGCTGTTGTTCGGACAGTGGATCATCAACTGGGATGGTGCCCACTTCGATTTTCTGATGACCCGCGATATCGACACCCACACCTATATCCGGGCCAACTATACCCTGATGCTGGCACTCTGCATCGTCTCTTTTATCGCCACCACCCCCTACTTCCTGTTTGGCAGGCAGATCATCCTCTATCACCTGGTGGCGTTCGTATATAATGCCGGCGTCAACATCTACGTCTATCTTTTCGCGGCGACGCTGAACACCAAGCGGCTGGAGCTCTCCAGGGGCTCCTCGATGAATATGCAGGGGGTGAGTTATAAAAACTTCCTCGTGATGATTCCCCTGCTGGTGATCCCTATCTCGCTGATCTCACTTTTTGCACTTTTTTCCGCCACCTATATCGCGCTGATCATCATCGCCCTCATGGGACTGGCCGGTATCCTGTTCAGGGACTCACTCCTGAGCGTGATTGAGAAACAGTTCCTGCGCAGGAAATATGCCCTCTGCACTGGCTTTCGCAAGAAAGAGTGAGTACCCATCATATTTCAACCATCCGTAATCATCCAAACAGATAAAAATCAAGCCTATGCAAGAATACATCGACAGTTCCGTCACCCTTACCGATACGCCTCCCCCGGTGCC
>JBDKRY010000083.1:0-6360 GCA_039683155.1 Proteiniphilum sp. | reverse complement strand
GGAACGGAAAAAGAGATGGGGTGAAGATGAAAACAGGGAGACAGCACCCTAAATGGAGAGACAGGAATGGGATTCTTTCCCATTCCTGTCTCTGTATATCCGCTCAGATCTTCTGACCGGGCTTAAGTCGGATTTATTCGGACGGTGCCGTCTCATGAAAAGAAGCGGAACCGGGTAGGCAGCCTCTGCTTAATATTCGTCGGATACGGTCAATCTGGCCCTGCCTTTAGCGCGACGGGCGGCAAGCACCTTTCTTCCGTTCTTAGAAGCCATCCTGGTGCGGAATCCGTGTTTGTTTTTTCTCTTTCTGTTAGAGGGTTGAAATGTTCTTTTCATACGATAATATTTTATTCTTTTACATTAAGGTCGTATGGAACTAGCGATTAATATGTTCTGAAGAAAGAACAATTCTCATGCGCGTTTCATACGATTATTTATTTTTTTGCGGTCTTCATTTATTTATGGGCTGCAAAATTAGTAAAAATATTTGATCGAACCAATTATGAGAACGATAAAAATTCTTTGTTTCCTGTTTTGGTCTGTTAGCCTGCTCTTTTTGGCGGGAAAATGGCAAAAATTGACAGAAATGTTTTGAGGTTAAGGAAAATCGTTCTATATTTGCACCCGCAATTTGAACATCGTACATTCAAATAGGGTTCACGCCTACACAAGGCCCATTCGTCTATCGGTTAGGACGCAAGATTTTCATTCTTGAAAGAGGGGTCCGACTCCCCTATGGGCTACTTATAGTAAGATAAAAGGAATAAATATACACGTCAATAAAATGGCAAATCACAAATCATCAGAAAAAAGAATCAGACAAACTAAAGTGCGTCGGTTGACCAACAGGTATGCATCACGCACAACTAGGAACCAGGTACGCAAGTTACGAACAATCACATCCAGGGAAGAAGCACAGAAAATGTATCCTGAGGTTTGTTCTATGTTGGATAAGTTGGCGAAAAAGAAAGTGATTCATCAGAATAAAGCCAACAATCTGAAATCGAAATTAGCTGCACACGTAAACAGTTTAAGCTGATTTTTGTCCGATACATGTTTACAGAGGGCCAGTCAGTATATTGCCCGGCTTTTTTGTTTGCGATGTTAATTAAAAAGCGGGCCATCAGCCCGCTTTTGGTGTTTGACCCCGCTGCAACAGGCTCCTAAAAAAAGCAAAAAGGATTGGGAAAAAGGCGGATTTTTCGTATATTTGTTTGTTTTTAAAATACCCGTAAAGCGGGTCTTAAAACGCTAATTCATAAAGATATTTAATAAATTACCTAACAAAGTCAGAAGAAGAAAAAAAATCGGCAAGCGGAGCGTACTCCGCGGAGAATATCCAGGTGCTCGAAGGACTTGAAGCAGTGCGCAAACGTCCGGCGATGTACATAGGCGATATCAGCGAAAAGGGACTTCATCATTTGGTGTATGAGGTGGTGGATAACTCCATCGACGAGGCGCTTGCCGGATATTGTACCGAAATAAATGTCATCATCAACGAAGATAATTCTGTAACGGTAAAAGATAACGGACGGGGGATACCCGTTGATTACCATGCGAAAGAAAAAAAATCGGCGCTTGAGGTGGTGCTCACCGTGCTGCATGCCGGCGGCAAGTTCGACAAGGGGTCTTATAAGGTTTCCGGGGGACTGCATGGTGTGGGTGTTTCCTGTGTGAATGCACTTTCCATCTATTTGAAAGCCGAGGTATACAAGAACGGGAAGATTTATATGCAGGAGTATTCACAGGGGAAGCCCTACGAAGATGTGAAAATCACAGGCGAAACAAAAGAAAACGGAACGATGATCACCTTTAAACCGGATGATACTATTTTTAACGTCCTTGAATACCGATATGATATCCTGGCTACCCGCCTGCGTGAGCTGTCTTTTCTGAATGCAGGCCTCAAATTGACGCTGACTGATAAAAGATCACCCCGCGATGACGGGTCGTTCAGGACAGAACAGTTTTATTCCGAAACAGGACTGGAAGAATTTGTGATCTATATCGATAAGAACAAAAATACCCTTATCCAGGCGCCTATTCATATTGTAACTGAGAAGAATGGCATACCCATCGAGATTGCGATGACCTATAATGATACCTACAACGAGAATATCTTCTCCTATGTAAATAATATCAATACCATTGAGGGCGGAACGCATCTCACTGGTTTCCGCAGAGGGTTGTCGCGGACGCTGAAGAAATATGCCGAAGATTCCAAATTGCTCGAGAAGGTGAAGGTGGAGATCAGCGGCGACGATTTTCGTGAAGGGCTGACAGCCGTACTTTCGGTAAAGGTACAGGAACCTCAGTTTGAGGGGCAGACAAAGACAAAACTGGGTAACAATGAGGTGATCGGTGCTGTGGATCAGGCTACCGGGGAGGCATTGAAGTATTACCTCGAGGAGCATCCGAAAGATGCCAGGGTGATTGTCGAGAAAGTGATTCTGGCAGCTACGGCCCGTCAGGCAGCCCGTAAAGCACGTGAGATGGTGCAGCGCAAATCACCCCTGTCGGGTGCAGGATTGCCGGGTAAGCTGGCTGATTGTTCCAGCAAAGACCCGAGCCTGAGTGAGATATTCCTGGTAGAGGGCGATTCCGCCGGAGGAACTGCCAAACAGGGACGTAACCGCATGTTCCAGGCAATCCTTCCCCTGCGCGGTAAGATACTTAACGTGGAGAAAGCGATGCCGCATAAGGTGCTGGAGAGCGATGAGATCAAGAATATCTATACCGCGCTCGGCGTGACCATCGGCACGGAGGAGGATTCCAAAGAACTCAATATTTCGAAGCTGCGGTATCATAAAATTATTCTGATGACCGACGCCGACGTCGATGGAAGCCATATTGATACGCTGATCCTTACCTTCTTTTTCCGGTATATGCGCCCACTGATCGAAAACGGATATGTCTATATTGCTACACCGCCGCTTTATCTTTGTAGGAAAGGCAAAATAGAAGAGTATTGTTACAACGACCGCCAGCGGAAAGAGTTTATCGACAAGTATGGCGACGGTAACGAAAACGCCATCCACACACAACGCTATAAAGGTCTTGGTGAAATGAACGCCGAACAACTCTGGATCACCACAATGAATCCCGAAAATCGCCTGTTGAAACAGGTGACGATTGAGAATGCCGCTGACGCGGATATCATCTTCACCATGCTGATGGGCGAAGAAGTGGCACCACGACGTGAGTTTATTGAGGAAAATGCCACCTATGCAAACATCGACGCATAAGAATAAGTCTGTTTTTCCGACAGGTGATTTCGCAATGAAATGATTCATCTTCAAAAAAAGATAAAATGCGACGTCCGCACTCTCTGCAATGCAACGACAAAGCCGTCATTCTTTCCCCTGCGGGAAAGATTGACGGCTACATCGTGCAGAATGCGGCTGCCGTTTTGGCACACTGGGGTTTGATTCCGGTGATCGGAGAACATAGTCTGCTTGAAGCCGGACGTTTCAGCGGATCGGTGGAAGAGCGGCTGAGTGACCTGCAACAGGCATTGAATGATCCGTCTGTGAAGCTTATTCTCGCGTCGCGGGGAGGATACGGCACAGTGCATCTGCTCAACAGACTTGATTTTTCGGGCATCAAAAAGAATCCCAAATGGGTGGTCGGCTATAGTGATATCACGGCATTGCATGCTGCATTGCAACATAACGGTGTTGCTTCGGTACATGGCCCCATGGCAAAACATTTTTCAGACGAGGGAACAGAAGATATATCCGTCCGTTATACCAAAAGCATACTGACCGGGCAACCGGTAGAATATCATATCCCGGTGACAGGCGACCGTTCTCTGAATCGTGAAGGTTCTGCCGCCGGTAGGCTTTTCGGAGGTAATTTATCTGTTTTTTGCGGCATACTGGGTTCTCCCTATGCGAGCATACCTTACGGGGGAATCTTGTTCATCGAAGATACCGGCGAAGCACCCTATCGTGTGGACAGGATGATCTGGCAGTTGAAACTTGCCGGTGTTTTTGCGAAAATAAGCGGCATGATTGTCGGTCAGTTCACTGATTATGTGGAAGACGATGAAATGTATTTCCCCTTGCGACAATCAATTCTGGATGCAGTCAGGGAGTATTCTTTTCCTGTTTGTTTTGATTTCCCGGCAGGACATGTAAAAATGAATTTTCCACTCCTGATGGGAGTGAGGGCTATGTTTAGCGTGAGGGCCGATTCCATTTTATTCACGCAATAAGAAAACTATACAATGACGATCAATACCGAGCTGCTGTTACTTGTTGGATCATTTCTGTTTTTCATCAGTATGTTGGTGGGGAAGGCAGGTCACCGGTTTGGTGTTCCCGTACTGCTGCTTTTCCTCGTGGTGGGAATGGTCTTTGGCTCAGGCGGTTTCGGATTGAGGTTTGAGAATGTGCAAACCGCACAGACGATCGGTACAATCTGTCTGTGTCTCATCTTGTTCTCGGGTGGACTGGATACGAAATTCTCCGGAATCAGGCCGGTGATCTGGCCCGGCGCGGTGCTCGCATCCTTTGGAGTATTCATTACAGCAATCATCACCGGCTTCTTTGCTTACTGGCTCTCCGGAATGATGTTCCCGTCGTTGGGCATCAGCCTGCTTACGGCAATGCTTCTTGCTTCAACCTTCTCCTCGACCGATTCGGCTTCCGTGTTTGGTATCTTACGTTCCAAAGGGTTGGTGCTTAAACATAATCTGAGACCCTTATTGGAACTGGAGAGTGGTAGTAACGACCCGATGGCCTATATGCTCACCGTGATGTTCATCGGAATCATCCGGTCGGAGAGCGGTCCAAACATCGGCATGGTCGTACTGACCATGATTATACAACTGGTGGTGGGTGCCGGAATGGGATATCTGCTTGGCAGGGGAGCCGTGATCATTATCAATCGCATCCGGATGACCAATGCCTCATTGTATCCTATTCTGTTGCTTACAGTGGGCATTTTTATTTTTGCGGCGACCTATTTTCTGAAAGGTAATGGTTACCTTGCAGTTTATATTGCCGGATTGGTGATTGGAAACTCAAAATTTACGCACAAGCGTACTTCCATGAAATTTATGGATGGTTTTGCCTGGATGAGTCAGATATCGTTGTTCCTCACGCTGGGATTGTTGGTCAATACCGGTGAACTGATCGAAGTCCTCTTTCCGGCACTGATCATTTCCTTTTTCCTCATTTTTATCGGGCGACCGCTGACTGTTTTCATTACGCTGGCTCCTTTTCGCAAAATATGTTTCAAGGATAAGCTATATGTCTCCTGGGTAGGATTGCGGGGGGCCGTACCCATCATCTTTGCCATTCTTCCGCTCTCAGCAGGTATTCCCCACGCAAGATGGATTTTTAATATTGTGTTCGTGATTACTATCGTCTCTCTTCTGTTGCAGGGAACCTCTCTGCCCATGATAGCAAGGTGGCTGGGTCTGGCTGAAAAACCACTTAGGTACAAAGCATTGGAAGATTTCGATGTAGAGTTTGCCGAAGAGATCAAATCGGCCATGACGGAGATATATATTTCCGAAGAGACCCTGCAGTATGGCAGGAATCTGATTGAGATGCCCCTGCCAGACAAAACATTGGTGGTGATGGTAAAACGGGATGAACAGTATTTTGTGCCTACCGGACAAACAGAATTACATGCAGGGGATAAGCTCCTGGTGATTACGGATGATGAGGAGGCGCTCAAGGAGACTTACAGTAACATCGGTATTTCGGACTATTCCTATCAGAAGAATAAGTAAATGAGCCAATGTGCTAATGTGACAATGAAACAATGAGTCAATGTGCTAATGTGCCAATGAAACAATGAATCAATGTGCTAATGTGCTAATGTGCCAATAAAACAATGTGCCAATGAAACGAATCCATCTCTTTTCTCTTTCTGTGGTGTTGATTACCGGACTCCTTTTTACCCTGTCGTGTAACTCCTGTCAGTCCAATAAACAGGTTGCAGTGGCAGAACCTTACAGCCGCCTTTCACCCGATTTCAATGCCGACAGTGCCTATTCGTTTGTACAGGCTCAGGTGGACTTTGGTGCACGCGTACCGGGTTCATCGGCTCACGAGGCTTGCGGCGATTATCTGACGGCAAAATTAAAGACATACGGCACTGCGGTGGTGGAACAACGTGCCAACATCACCCATTACGACGGAAAGAACCTATCGTTGCGGAACATCATTGCGCGTTATCATCCCGAAAAAGCGAAAAGAATATTGCTCTTCGCCCATTGGGACTCCCGGCCGTTTGCTGATGAGGAAACGGATGACAGGAGACAACAGCAGCCCATCGCCGGTGCCGACGATGGTGCAAGTGGGGTAGGTGTGCTGCTGGAGATTGCCCGTCAGCTGCAACTGCAGC
>JBDKRY010000082.1:0-4692 GCA_039683155.1 Proteiniphilum sp. | reverse complement strand
AGTGATTTACCCTCAAGTGATTTCCTTAATTCAGGGTTGGCCGGCACATCGGGCAGATTGTATCCTTTCAGAACAGATTCAATATACAGTCCGGTGCCGCCGCACAGGATGGGTCTTTTATTCCGGGAAAGGATGTCCTGCAGGGCAATGTGGAAATCGTGCTGGTAATCGAAAAGGGTATATTTGTCACCCGGATCGCGGATATCGATGAGATGCCAGGGGATGGATACTCCATTGAAGGTATATTCGGAGAGATCCTTTCCCGTGCCGAGGTCCATACGCCGATATATCTGTCGTGAGTCGGCACTAATGATCTCGCCATCGAGTGTGCGGGCAAGCTCAACGGCAAAGGCAGTTTTGCCGCTGGCTGTGGGACCCAGTACGGTGATCAGCTTCTTTTGCATACCCGTTACCAGCTGCCGCCGGCGCCTCCTCCGCCGAAACTGCCGCCACCGCCACCGCCGAATCCGCCAAAGCCTCCTCCGCCGAATCCGCCATAACCACCGCCTCCGCGGCTTCCTCCCATTATAGGTGGAAAAAACAGGGGTGGGACACCGCTTCGGTGGTGACCATCGCTGTCGATATGCTGGTCTCCTCCCCCCATGAAAAGAATAAAAAACAGAATGAGGACAATGATTAAAATGATAATGGCAAACAGGGGAATACCTTCTTCCTCTTCTTCTTCCGCAGTGAATTCTCCGGAGAGCCGGGCAATCATGGTATCGACAGCCGCATTCACTCCCCCAAAATAATCTCCTTCTGCAAAACGGGGAATCATTTCGTTGCGAACGATACGTCCGGCATAGGCATCATTGATGCGGGCTTCAAGACCATAGCCGGTGGCGATGAATGCCTGACCGCGACTGTTACCCACTTTGGGCTTAATCAGTATCACGGCACCGTTATTCTTACTCTTCTGGCCAATACCCCATTTCTCTCCCAGGCGGAAGGCATAGTCCGATGGGGGATAGCCGCCTAAATCAGGGACGGTGACTACATAAATTTGTGTGGAGGTTGTGTCGTGATAAGCACGCAGCTTTTGTTCGAGCGCTTTTGTTTCAGCTTCAGAAAAAATACCGGCAAAATCGTTCACCAAACGGTAGGGCACCATCGGTTCAGGGATATCCTGGGATTTCAATCCGGCAGATACCGGTAATAATAACAGCAGGATGAACAGCGTTTTACTCTTCCAGGATAACTTCATCGCTCAGTTCATTTATATCGTTTTCCAATGACGGATACTGTGTTTTGACCAGTTCGCCTACTTTGGCGACCCCCTTGCAGATACCTTCCGGGATCAATCCTTCCCTGAAAGAGGAAAGCATCACCTCCAGCGCATCCTCCCAGAAACCGGGATGCGCAGCATCATGTATTCCTTTGTCACCCAGAATAGCCGCTTTGTGGTCGTCGGGTGATACATAAATAAGCACGCCGTTACGGAGTTGGGTTTTATCCATTTTCAGTTGGCGGAATTTTCGGTAAGCCGCTTCCAGTGGGTCCCCTTTGCAGTGTCTGGCGATATACACCCGTATTTCACCCGAAGTGTTACTTTCGGCACTCCGGATAGATTCCATGATGCTGAGAGTCCCGGCTTCTGGGAGGATGCACTGGAGGTGATGCTTTCCTCTTTCAGGAAAGGATTGATCCCGGAAGGTATCTGCAAGGGGGTCATCAAAGTGGGTGAACTGATCAAAACACAGTATCCGTCCTTGGAAAACGATATTAATGAACTTGGCGATGAAGTTATCCTGGAAGAGTAAAACGCTGCTCATCCTGCCGTTATTATTACAGATATCTGCCGGATTGAAGTCCCAGGATATCCCTGAGCCGATGGTTCCCTACCGGTTGGTGAACGATTTTGCCGGTCTTTTTTCTGCAGCTGAAACAGCTGCGCTCGAACAAAAGCTGCTTGCTTATCACGACTCAACCTCCACGCAGATTTATGTGGTCACCGTCCGTGAGCTGGGCGGCTATCCCGCGTCGGACTATGCCTTCCGTCTGGGAGAGAAATGGGGTATCGGTCAAAAGAGTAAGAATAACGGCGCCCTGATACTGATCAAGCCCAAATTGGGTAACAGTCGCGGTCAGGCATTCATTGCCACAGGCTATGGACTGGAAGCCCGCATCAACGATGCTTATGCAGGACGTATCGTGCGCAACGAGATGATTCCCCGTTTTGTGGAAGAAGATTATTTCGGGGGTGTAAATGCGGCTGTCGATGCCATGATCGCCCGGCTCTCCGGAGAATTCACTGCCGAAGAAGAAGAGGAGGAGGAAGGTTTTCCGCTGATTGCAATCATCATTTTAATCATTGTCTTCATGCTGTTTTTTATCATTTTCACGGGTGGAGGAGATCAGCATATCGACAGCGACGGTCACCACCGAAGCGGTGTTCCGCCCCTGTTTTTTCCACCCATGACGGGAGGCAACCGCAGAGGCGGTGGTTTTGGCGGATTTGGCGGCGGAGGCTTTGGAGGTTTCGGCGGCGGCGGAGGCGGCAGTTTTGGCGGAGGAGGGGCCGGCGGCAGCTGGTAACAGGTATGCAAAAGAAGCTGATTACCGTACTGGGTCCCACAGCCAGCGGCAAAACTGCCTTTGCCGTTGAGCTTGCCCGCGCACTCGATGGCGAGATCATCAGTGCCGACTCACGACAGATATACCGGCGTATGGACATCGGCACGGGAAAGGATCTCTCCGAATATACCGTCAACGGAACACCCATCGCCCGCCACCTCATCGACATCCGCGACCCGGGCGACAAATATACCCTTTTCGATTACCGGCACGATTTCCACATTGTCCTGCAGGACATCCTTTCCCGAAATAAAAGACCCATCCTGTGCGGCGGCACCGGACTCTATATCGAGTCTGTTCTGAAAGGATACAATCTGCCCGATGTGCCGGCCAACCCTGAATTAAGGAAATCACTTGAGGGTAAATCACTCGGGGAACTGACGCAGATCCTGCAAAGCTTCCGTCCGCTGCACAATACCACCGACACCGACACGGCCAAGAGAGCGATCCGTGCCATCGAGATAGCTCACTTTCAGGCGCAGCAAAAGGCTACCGCATATGATCTCCCGCCACTGGAGAGTACGGTACTGGGACTTTATATCGACCGGGAATTACGGCGCGAAAAAATCACCACCCGACTGAAGACCCGTTTGCAGGAAGGAATGATCGATGAGGTGAAACAAATCATCGATTCGGGCGTTTCTCCGGACGATTTGATCTATTACGGGCTGGAGTATAAATTTGTAACGTTGTTTGTGCTGGGAACAATCAGCTATGAGGAGATGTACCGGCAACTCGAAATTGCCATACACCAGTTTGCAAAAAGGCAGATGACCTGGTTCAGGGGAATGGAACGCCGCGGTATTCCCATTCATTGGATTGATGCCACACTCCCCATGCCGCAAAAACTGGCAGCAGCATATTCTTTCGTATGATTATTTTTTGTCATCCCCGAAAAAATCGTAATTTTGTCCTCGGGAACAAGATGCTTCCCACGTGGATCATTTTAAGAATATTTACGTCCAACATTTACGCCAATGATCAAAGGTACATTCCCGGTGGAGAAATTCAACGATCTGGGGACCCCGTTTTACTGGTACGACATGGAGCTGTTGCGAAAGACGCTCGATATCATCAAAAATGAATGTCACAACAAACCATTTCACGTCCATTACGCGATTAAAGCAAATGCAAATCCGCGTATCCTGAAAGAAATAGCCTCGTATGGATTTGGTGCCGACTGCGTGAGCGGGAACGAAATTCTGAAAGCACTGGAATGCGGGTTCACTCCTGACAAAATTGTTTTTGCCGGCGTAGGAAAGACGGACAAGGAAATAAATACCGGACTCGATCACGATATTTTCTGCTTTAATGTGGAGTCAAAGCCTGAGCTGGAGGTGCTTCACGCCCTTGCCTGTGCACGCGGAAAAAAAGCACGGGTGGCACTCCGCATCAATCCCAATGTAGATGCCCACACCCATAAATATATCACCACCGGCCTGAATGAGAACAAGTTTGGCATTAACGAGCAGGATCTGCCTGATATCCTGCAAATAATCCAGGCTGCGTCAAACCTGGATCTTATCGGCATACACTTTCATATAGGTTCCCAGATCACCGATCTCTCCTCTTTTGAGGATCTCTGTGTGAAAGCTGCAGCATTGCAGGAATGGTTCAACAAGCAGGGAGTCACGCTGCCGGTGATCAACGTGGGCGGAGGCCTGGGCATTAATTACCAACATCCCAATCACTGCCCGATAGCCGATTTTGAAGCATACTTCCATCTTTTTGAAAAATATCTGAAACTGCAGGAGCATCAAACCCTCCATTTTGAGCTGGGACGCTCTGTGGTCGCCCCCTGCGGCTCACTCATCACCCGTGTGCTCTACGTGAAGGAGGGCATACAGAAGAAGTTTCTGATTGTGGATGCCGGCATGACGGATTTGATCCGTCCTGCCTTATACCAGGCTTTTCATCACATCGAGAACATCAGTTCGGAAGAGGATTATACACCATACGACGTGGTAGGTCCCATCTGCGAGTCAAGCGATGTGTTCGCGCAGGAGATGATGCTGAACGGCTCTGCGAGGGGAGATCTGATCGCGATCCGCTCCGCTGGCGCCTACGGCGAAACCATGGCGTCACGGTATAACTGTCGGGAACTACCCGCAGCATACT
>JBDKRY010000081.1:0-1715 GCA_039683155.1 Proteiniphilum sp. | reverse complement strand
AGCGAGATCTGCTACATGGTGGGATTCAACTCTCCTTCCTACTTTGCCAAATGTTTCCAACAACAATTTGGTATTCTTCCCAAGGATTTTCAGGAACAAGGGTGACTTTGAGAAGAAATTGCTATTTTTTGACGAGTATTTAATCAAGACAAGATAGATTAAAGGCTATTTTCGTAAAATGAAAAGAGCAGCTGAAAATTTTCATATATCCTACTGATGAAAAAATTATCGCTTAAAATACGAATCCTAAAATAATTTTTATGAGAACAATTGTGACATTTTTATTTACACTTCTTTTAACTTTCAGTCTTTCTGCTCAGTGGCAGCCGGCGGGAGATAAGATCAAAACCCGTTGGGCATCACAGATCGATGTAAACAACGTGCTGCCCGAATATCCCCGGCCGATCATGGAACGGGCCGAGTGGCAAAATCTCAACGGCCTGTGGAATTATGCCATCCTGCCTGTAGGCAAACAAAAACCGGCCGGCTTCGACGGAGAGATACTGGTACCTTTTGCCATAGAATCGAGCCTTTCGGGCGTACAAAAGAGGGTAGGCAGGGATCATGAGCTGTGGTATCATCGGGAATTCACGGTGCCTTCCAAATGGAAAAATCAAAACGTATTACTCCATTTTGGTGCCGTGGACTGGAAAGCCGATATATGGGTCAACGATGTAAAAGTGGGACAGCACGCGGGCGGTTACACCCCGTTTTCATTTGATATCACACCTGCGCTGAAAAGCGGCAAAAACAGCCTCGTGGTGAAAGTATGGGATCCCACAGATCAAGGGTATCAACCGCGCGGTAAGCAAGTGAATAAGCCGGAAGGTATCTGGTATACACCGGTAACCGGTATCTGGCAGACGGTCTGGTTGGAACCGGTGCCGGAGAAATACATCGAAAATATCAGGATTACGCCAGATATCGATGAAAAGACGCTTTCCGTAGAGGCATTGGTGGGTGGTGCTTCCACCGCTGACAGGATAGAGGTGACTGTGAAAGAGGGTGCCAAGGTTGTCGCTACCGCGCAATCCATCAACAACCTGCCTGTGGAAATTGTCATGCCCGAAAACATGAAACTCTGGTCGCCGGACAGTCCCAACCTCTATGATCTGGAGATCACCTTGTGGGATGGAACCCGACAACTTGATAAGGTAAACAGTTACGCAGCCATGCGCAAGTATTCCACGAAACGTGACGACAAAGGCATTGTACGACTGCAGCTTAACAACAAAGACCTGTTCCAGTTCGGTCCGCTGGACCAAGGTTGGTGGCCCGACGGGCTCTACACCCCTCCTACCGATGCAGCGTTGGAGTATGACATCATCAAAACCAAAGATTTTGGCTTTAACATGATTCGCAAACATGTGAAGGTGGAGCCGGCACGCTGGTACACCCATTGCGACCGCCATGGCATCATCGTCTGGCAGGATATGCCCAGCGGCGACAGAGGCCCGGGATGGAACAGCCGGGATTATTTCAAGGGTCCCGAGAGCATGCGTACAGCCGAGTCGGAAGCCAATTTCCGGAAAGAGTGGAAAGAGATCATCGATTATCTCTATTCCAATCCTTCGGTTGGGGTGTGGGTACCCTTTAACGAGGCGTGGGGACAATTTAAAACCAAAGAGATTGTGGAATGGACCAAACAGTATGACCCGTCACGCCTGGTGAATCCCGCCAGTGGCGGCAACCATTACCCTGTAGGTGATATATTG
>JBDKRY010000080.1:0-5330 GCA_039683155.1 Proteiniphilum sp. | reverse complement strand
ACATTTGTTCTTCCGCCAGGATAATTGTATGCCAAAACACAGAGAATATCTAAAGAAAGCTGTATAGAAACACTTTTATATAGGATTCTTATAGAATCATATAGGATTTATAGAGGAAATATACAATGAATCTGCGAATCAGGACAGAAATAAAATCAAAAATTACATCATGAAGGATATTGGGTCAGATGTATTCGACCACTGGTTTATGCCATGGCGGTGAATAGTCTGACTTTTGGTGAAAAACATGTTTATGCTTGTTTCATGTGGATTAAATTTTCTACCTTTGTATGTAAAACAAAAATCAGGAAAGTTATAAGCAGAATATTCAGAATAGGAAGTGTAATTTTTATCATAGTTGATTGGATTTCAGAAACCCTGACAAATATATCCATTCCAAATATGTAAACAAATAAAAAATGAAAAGATTGTATAGCGTTTTTACCGGTACAGGCAGTTATGTTCCTACCAAGCAGATTAAGAATGACTATTTTCACACGTATGTGTTTTATGATTCGACGGGAGAAAAACTGCCGACTCCCAACGAGGAGATAACCCGTAAATTTGAGGAGATCACGACCATCGCAGAGCGACGTTATGCCGAGGATGATCAGGTTACGTCCGATCTGGCACGTGTGGCATCTGAAAGAGCCCTGGAGGCAGCCGGAGTGGACAGGGAGGAGCTCGATTACATCATTTTTGCGCATAATTTCGGTGAGACAAAAGTAGATAACATCCGTATGGATGTCTTGCCGACGATGGCAGCCCGCCTGAAACAGAAGCTGGGTATTGCCAACCCGTCGGCGGTGGCTTACGATGTGTTGTACGGGTGTCCCGGATGGATTCAGGCAGTGATCCAGGCCGATTATTACATTCGCTCGGGCGACGCAAA
Organism: Proteiniphilum sp.; assembly: GCA_039683155.1. GTDB lineage: Bacteria > Bacteroidota > Bacteroidia > Bacteroidales > Dysgonomonadaceae > Proteiniphilum. The sequence continues at coordinate 4,438 of JBDKRY010000080.1, read as the reverse complement.
GAAAATTTTGGTGGTGGGAGCTGATGTGTTGTCGCGTGTGTCAGACCCGCACGACCGTGACAGCATGATCTATGCCGATGGTGCCGGGGCGGCCATCATGGAGGCACGCGAGAGCGATGAGCCAATCGGTGTCATCGGGCACAACTCACGCAGCGATGCTTTGGAGTATGTCAATATGCTTCACATGGGATACTCCTATAATCCACAGTTGGCAGAAAAAAAAGACTATTACCTGAAAATGAATGGACGTCGTTTGTACCAATACGCACTGGAGAATGTGCCGAAGACTATCAAGGCTGGTCTCGACAAGCTTCATCTGCATATCAACCAAATCAGTAAGGTGCTTATCCATCAGGCAAACGGAAAGATGGACGATGCCATCCTCCAGCGGTTGTTCGGGCTATATGATCTGAAGGAGGTACCGAAAAGTATCATGCCGATGACCATTTCCTGGCTGGGTAACTCATCGGTGGCTACCGTACCCACATTGCTGGATCTGATAACGCGCAAAGAAATCGATGGTCACGACGACCTGAAGAGCCGTGATAATATCATCCTGACTTCGGTAGGCGCCGGAATGAATATCAATAGTATTGTTTACAGAATTCCCTGAAATACTTTTTACCGGATATTTACCCCTTGCTTACCAGCAGGGGTTTTTTATTTGTCCCGACAGATAAAACCTCACGTGCATGACATAAGAGTGCATCAGCTGCCAAAGTTGGATAATAGATGTCGAGCCGGCACCGTTCGTTGATATAACGGTCCTTCTGACGGATATCTTCCCGGTAATAGGGTATATCGGTGAGGGTTTTGTAATCAGAACTCATCGGGTTCCGCCTTTGCCGCTGTCGCGGCGACACTTCGGAAATCTCCATCAAAATGAGTCAGGAGCATCTCCATCAGTTTGACATGGAACGTGGTGTACAGTTTCGACGTGATATGCTTCCTGTCTTTTCTTTTCAACAATCCAAAACGCAATTGGTTCTCATTCACCCATATCTGCGGCTTAAAGAAAGCTTCGTTTCTCCATAAGAGCGTACCGATGGTGAGGCGGCCGTCACTTGTACGGGCCCATTTCTCGGCTTTTTTGTTGTCAATCGCTTCGTAGATCTTATCGAGTAACTGATCGGGATTATCGGTGTGTATAATAATAGCCATAGTGATTGCTTAATCAATTATTAATGAGAACAGGGTAAACGACCTGATAAGGAGTGGTTGTTTGTGGTTCATCGTGTGTTTTTATAGCTGTCCAATGCTTTTTTAACCGATCCGTGGAGGAGCAACAGGTTCTTCGCCTGTTCATAATTGAGCGAGAGCTCATCTACAATCATGCGGGTTCCCCTGTCCAGCAGCTTCTGGTTGGTGAGCTGCATGTTGACCATGCGGTTGCCCTTCACCCTGCCCAATTTGATCATGGTACTGGTGGTGATCATGTTGAGCACCAGTTTTTGTGCCGTTCCGGATTTCATACGGGTGCTACCCGTGACATATTCAGGGCCTACGATCGGTTCGATCTTTATCTCTGCCTCGGCAGCTACCGGTGAGTCGGGATTACAACTGATTGCCGCGGTGAGAATACCTTTCTCACGGGCATGGTGGAGTGCACCAATCACGTAGGGAGTGGTGCCGGAGGCTGCAATGCCCACCAGCACATCGTCCTTTCCGATTTTGTGTTCCATCAGCTCCTCCCATCCCTTGTCGTAGTCATCCTCAGCGTGTTCCACCGGGTTACGCAGGGCGACGTCACCTCCCGCAATCAGGCCGATCACGTAGCTGCCCGGCATGCCGAAGGTGGGTGGTATCTCCGATGCATCGAGTACCCCGAGCCGCCCACTGGTGCCGGCACCCAGGTAGAAGAGACGGCCACCACGACGCATTCGCTCCACGATGCCGGTGACCAGACGTTCAATTTCGGGTATGGTCTTCCTTACAGCCAGAGCCACCTTTTGATCTTCGGTGTTGATATCGGTCAGGATCTCCCTGACCGTTTTCTTCTCCAGGTTCTTGTAGAGCGATTCCTGTTCGGTTATTTTGATAAATGTCATTTCGATGTTTGATTTGTGATATGGGATTCGGGATGTTGGGTTTATTTGTAATAATTGATTAATCCGGGCAGGGGCGATTGTTTAATTTGCCCGATGTTAATTCCTTTTGTAAAGGCAACCGCTCTCAGGATATCCGCGAAATGCCATGCGATGGAACCGACAAAATGCACCTTCTTCTTCCGGTAATCATACTGCATCACATTGCGTTCGAAGAAATCGGAAAAGCCCCGGTTCAGGATCCTGAGGATGCTCTTGTCCGCAATATTGCTGAGCAGAAAAGGGGCGAGGCTCGCCAAGAATCGGCTGGGAAACGGCTGACGATAGACCTTGTCGATGATCAGGGCAGGTGTGAGGTTGTATTCCTCCAGCATTTTTTCTCGCAAGCCCGGTGTGAGCTGATTCTTCAGGGCATCACCCACCAGTTGTCTGCCCAGGGCAGCACCGCTGCCCTCATCCCCCAATATAAAACCCAGAGGTGAAACCTGAGAGATGATCTCACTGCCATTCCATTCACAAGAGTTGCTGCCGGTACCCAGGATACAGGCGATGCCCGCTGCATCTCCACACTGGCTGTGTGCAGCAGCGACCAGGTCGCTGTAGATATGGATGGATTCTATCTGAAATGATTTATAGAGAGCTCTTTCAACGAGAGGGCTCTTTTCGGGGGTACAGCCGCTGCCGTAGAAGTGGATCACCCGGATCTCACACTCTTTCAGCTGTGGCCAAACCTGTAACCTGATCTCCTCTGCAATCTCCTCTTCGGTTTGGTATACCGGGCTGATCCCTTTTCCCGTAAACCGCTGCAAAATCTCTCCTTTCCGAGTCAGGCACCAGTCTGTCTTGGTGGCGCCACTGTCGGCAATCAAAATATTCTTCCTCGTTGTTCTCTGGTTCATTGATCTCTTGTGTTGTCCTTAAAACCAATAACAGGCCTCTATAGTTTGATGAAAATATTTTTTTTGTAGAGGATGAATCCGAACATCCAGCAAAGGGTGATGAAGAGCAGCGCATAGAGCAACGACCCGAAATAGTCGCCTGCCCATGGTTGCAGCAATACTTCATAAGCAAATCCTTTGACGGAAATTGTTTCTCCCTTCCAGTTAAACCGGATGTTCGATACCAGGTTAGCCAAAACGCCTGCAAACACGTACACGATCAGCGGGTTCACCCCGAAGGCGTGGAAGAAGCGGCTCCATTTCTCTTTTTGATGGATATCGATGATCCAGATTAGCAGTCCCAGCAATTGTGCGGCAAAGCCGGTGGTCACCAGTACAAACGTGGAGCTCCATATTTTTTTGTTGATGGGGCAACCGTATTGCAGCAGCAAGCCGGAGAAAGCCAGTACTGTGCCCCATATCAGCAATTTCTCCACCCGTGCATGGTTGTCTCTGTTCTCCATGATCAGTTTGCCGAACAGAAAACCGATGAGTACGTGAGCGATGGAGGGGATAGTGCTGAGGAGCCCTTCGGGATCCAACGCAATTTGTACTCCTTCCGGTGTGGTATCTTTATACATATGGTCGGTACCCCATAGTGCTTTATCAACCACCGCGATGATGTTCTCCTCCGACATCTCGAACCCTTTCCCGAAGAGAAGAATCAGATAATATCCGACCAGCAGACCGCCAATGATCCAGACCAATTGTTTGTTTTTCACCAGGATCGCAATCAGGGCAGCAAAACCGTAGGCCAATGCCAGCCGTTGCAGCACTCCCAGTATACGAAGGGTGTCGAAATGGGTTGCCGCTACACCGAATGACTCTCCGGAGGCAAGGCCGCGTGTGAGTTGTCCAAACCATCCCAGCGCCAGTCCGATCACAAAGATCAGGATAGTGCGTCGTACAATTTTCCATACAGCTGCTTTGGAAGGTTCAAAATTGAATTTCCGCAGCGACATGAAGGTGGAAACACCCATGATAAACATGAAGAAGGGAAAAACCAGGTCAGTGGGTGTGAGACCGTGCCAGGGTGCATGTCTGAGCGGTGCGTAGGCATAGCTCCAGGAACCGGGATTGTTGACCATGATCATGCCGGCGATGGTGATTCCCCGAAGGATATCGAGTGACAGGAGCCGATTGCTTTGTCGGGTAGTTGGAATTGCATTCATAGACCTTTTATTGATATAACTGCTTAATTTTGGATATATTCGTCAGTAAGCGGGACATTTAAAAAATCTCGTCATCGATTTAGCGGTAAAGATAATACTTCTTGCTCAATTTTCTGAACGGTGTCTCATCTTTGGTCCAGTAGGATCGGATATCCTCAAAGCGATGGTTCCGGCTGAAGGCATGGCGGATGAAATCGCTGCCGCACACCTTGTCGAACATATCGAACCTGTTTTCGGGCGCGTGATCGAGTACTTTGCGGTCGGGATACAACTGTGCCGCCAC
>JBDKRY010000079.1:0-8360 GCA_039683155.1 Proteiniphilum sp. | reverse complement strand
GTAATGGTATGCTGCAGATCATTGAATATCTTGATATTCACATTATAAGCTGATCCATATAGGGTAATCAACTCACTCAGTCCATTGTCGTTATAATCCTTGTTCGTCAACTTCAGGATAGGTTTATTCACCACCCCGCAGAGCCATACAATTGCACGGCGGATCAGCTTACTGTTCCATTCGCAAGTGGTAACGAGCCAGGGGCGGCTGATGCGTGTAAGTTCCGACGCTGCAGCCAGATCCACAAACACCTTGGTTTCGGGATGTGTCTGCAGGATAGAGCCGGGAATCAGATCGGTCACCGGACCTTCCACAATATCTCTGATACTCTCTGCTTTTTGTTCACTCCATGCCAGAAGGGCAATTTTTCGGGCATCCATCATATCGGAGAGTCCCATGGTAATGGCACTTACCGGCACCTTGTCGAGTGACCCGAAGTTGCGGGCAATATCTTTTCGGGAGTCGCCATCAAGCATGACCAGGCGCGTCCGGGAATGGAGGCTGCTTCCAGGCATGTTGAACCCTATATTCCCTTTGCTGCCCAGGCCCAATATCAGGAAGTCGAGCCCTCCCTTACTGTTCAGATTCTCCTCAAATGCTTCGCAGTTTTCGGCAATCAAATCCTTCTCGACGGTTGCATCAGGAGAGAAGATGTTTTCAGGATCGATATCGATTTGATTTAAAAAGATATCTTTTAACATCTGCAGATTGCTGAAAGAAAAATCCAGTACGGGGTAAAACTCGTACGTATTAAATACGATAAGATTTTTAAAACTGATGTTTTTTTCCCTGTGCTGCCTAACCAGTTCTTCGTATACCGGCAACGGAGATGCGCCGCCACTGATTCCCAGAACGAAATGTTCTCCCTGCTGTTGCTTTTTGATCATTTCTTCCACGATGTCATTTGCTACCTTTTTGGCAGCTCTCCCGGCATCTTCATAGATCGCAACGGGCAGCTTCTCATAGCGTGCAAGATTGTATTCCTCAAAATCATTTTCCGGTCGGTAGTACTTCTTGGGAACCCGTACAAGCGTAATGTGTGAACTCAGATCTAATCTCATATTTTTCTGTAATTTTTAAAAGATATTTTATCTCTGTGAACCAATTTTCTTTTCATCGATCTTGCGGGTTACCCGTCCATAAATGAAAAGCGCTATGGCAGATACTGCACCGATAGCTACAAAGACAAACCAGATATGGTGTGCATTTTGTGTGGCCGCCGCGTAAGCTACCTTGTCCAACACACCTGATTCACTGGTGAAGAGTCGCGGGTCCGGTAAATATTTATCCAGCAGGAATCCCGACAATCCGAAGGCAAACAGGAATGAAAAGAAAGAGTGCAGGTGGCTAAATCCAAGGTAAAGTCCTTCTTCGCCTTTCGGTGCCTGCAATGAAAAATACTCCAGGTAGCGGGGCGATATAAAGCATTCCGCAATTGCCTGAAAGGCAATTCCAAGGATCATCATAAACGCTACGGGATGCAATCCCAGGACATAGCCTTCACCTATCTGCGTTCCGAAAGACATCAGCAGTGCTGAGAGAGGAATAATAAACATTCCCACCATCATGGAGGTGATGGCACTTCGCTTTTTCATCAGTGAGGTCACGAAGTTCACACACACAAACACCACCAACGGATTCACATTTGCATACCACCCGGGTGATGCACTCTCTCCAATCAGCCTGATTACATACTTGGGCATGGTGGCGTACATCTGGCTTTGTATTATCCAGAAACCGCTCACAATCAGAATCAATGACATCAGCCGACCGTTGAAGACCACTTTTACCAATGATCGTCCGATCTCGGCAAAGCTCTTTCCTTTACCTTCAGTCTGGGCCGATTTGTAAAACAGATAGACTGCGATCAGTGCAAGGAGCGTCATTGCTGCCGAGAAATAATTCAGATAGACAAGTCCCTGATCTCCCATACTCCGGCGTAACGGGTCGACCACTGTTTTGCCGGTGAATGCACCGATATTCACCATCATGTAAAAGATGGAGTAGCCGCGTGCCCTGTTTTCGGGTGTTGTTTCGCGGGCAACGGTACCCGAGATAACTGATTTTATAAAAGCACCGCCCAGAACGACCAATATGAGGGGTGCAACGATGGACCATCGCAGATAGCTCTCTTTCAGTCCCGTATACGTGGTAGTCATTTCATAATTCACCAGTCCTGCATTCTCAAGCATCGTGGGCAGAATACCCAGCCCGGAATAGCCTATGGTCAGAAAGACAAAAGCGAGAAGAATAGCCGACCGGAAACCGATCTTATCGGCATAGGCACCGGCAAACAGAGGCAACAGGTAAAGTGAGGCCGAAAAAAGTCCGGCTATTACTCCTGCCTCAATATCAGTGAATCCCCAGACATTCGACAGATAGAGGGTGATTACAATAAAAACCGCATAGTATGCCAGTCGTTCCAAGAGTTCTACAAAGTTGGCAACCCAAAAGGGTTTTGAAAATTTTACCATCAGCTGGCGTATTTAAATGTTAATTTTAGTGCAAATTTTAATATTGCGGACAAAGATAAAAAATAATTTGATTATTATTCCAAATCAATCACGGTTATTCCCGTACCGCCAAACTGAACATGTTCATCCTGAAAATGCGCGACGCCATTTACCGTAGCCAGATATTCACGGATGATCTGGCGTAAGGCGCCGGTACCCGTACCATGCAGGATACGCACCCGAGCTACTCCCAACTGTATCGCATCGTCTATAAAATACATCACTGCCTGCAATGCCTCATCACCCCGCATCCCGCGTACATCAATATCCTGCCTGAAATTTAATTTCCGTTCATGCAGCAGATCACGGGTATTGGAAGCTTTCTTTTCCATTTTAAGCTGACTGTTATTCACCCGTTCCAGGTTGTCAATATCGACGGTCGATTTGATCATCCCGAAGGCGATCTTTGCTTTTTTCCCGTGCACTTCCATCACCTCACCTATTGAGGTCTGCCCTTTGAGGCGTACGGCATCTCCTGCCACCGGTTTTCCGCCAATCTCCTCAGAAGCAACAGCATGGTTTTTCCTCTTTTTAAGAGGTTTCTTTTCAGCAGCCTTCTCCTTTTCATCTGCTTCAGCAGCAATCACCTGCTCTCTGAAAAGATTCAGCGACTCTCTGACCTGTTTGGTCTTTTCTTTATCTGCCTTTGCTTCCCTGATCTCCCGGATGGTATTTTCAATGCGTGCGTTACTTGCGGTCAACATCTGTTCTGCCTGTTGCCGGGCCTGCATAAGAATCTCTTTTTTCTGTTTATTGATTTCCTCCAGGCCGGCCTCATATTTCGCGGTGATCTCTTCCAGCCGGTTACGCTCGCGGCGTATCTCGTCGCGTTTACGCTCCCAGTATCTGCGGTCACGGGCAATATCCTGCAGGTATTTGTCCATATTGATGTAATCGCTGCCCACAATCTCAGAGGCGTGCCTGATCACCTCCTCCGGTAGCCCGATCTTGCGGGCTATCTCCACGGCGAAAGAGCTTCCCGGGTTACCCATGGACAGGCGAAAGAGCGGCTGCATCTCATGCCGGTCGTATAGCATGGCACCATTCACTACCCCCTCATGTTCGTTTGCGTAATGTTTCAGATTCTGGTAATGCGTGGTAATCACACCGAACGATTGTTGCCGGTTGAACCGGTCGAGCAAAGCCTCCGCAATGGCGGCACCTATCTGAGGCTCGGTACCGCTCCCAAATTCATCGATCAGCAGCAATGAATGCTCATTACAGTTTTTTTCGAAGAATTTCATGTTCATCAGATGAGAACTGTAAGTCGAGAGATCATTCTCGATGGATTGTTCATCGCCGATATCGATAAAGATATCCTCAAAAATTCCGACCTTTGAATTCTCTTTCAGCGGAATCAGCAACCCGCATTGCGCCATATACTGCAGCAGGCCGACCGTTTTCAGGCAGACCGACTTGCCGCCCGCGTTAGGACCGGAGATCACCAGGATACGATTCGTCCCTTCCAGTGTAATATCGAGCGGGACTGTTTTTCGGTTTTGCTTCTTCAGGGAGAGGTAAAGCAGCGGGTGCACCGCCTCCACCCAGTCAATCAGTCGTGCATCCTCCAGGGAGGGCCTGATGCCCCCTATTTGATGAGCGAAGGCTGCTTTTGCCTGAATGAAATCGATCTTTGCCAGAAACTCGTACGATTCAAGCAGATCAGGCAGCAAGGGACGCAGATAGTCGGTGAAATCGATCAATATCCTGATGATCTCCCGTCGTTCATCACTTTCCAGTTCGCGGATGCGGTTATTGGCCTCCACCACTTCAGAAGGCTCAATGAAGACCGTCTTTCCCGATGCCGATTCGTTGTGGACGATCCCTTTGATCTTTCGTTTAAAAGAGGGATTTACCGGAATCACCAGGCGCCCGTCGCGCATGCCCGGTGTCACATCCTTCTCCACAAACCCATCGGCCTGCGCCTTGCGCAGGATGGTGTTCAGGCTTTTGGAAATACCATTTGCGGTGGAGGTAAGTTCACGCCGTATCTCCGAAAGGCGTGAGGAAGCATTATCCTTCATCTGCCCGAACCCGTCCAGCAGGCTGTCTGTCTTTTTGATGATCTCCGGAAAGGTAACCACATTGCCTGTCAGCGCAAGCAGATGCGGATACCTGGGCGTTTTCTCTTCGTCGCGACGCAAAAATGCCACACTGCCGTTGAGGGTCTGCAATGAACGGCGCAGTTCAAACAACGCGCTCTGATCAATCCAGGAGCCTGCCACACGAATACGTCTCAGCACCGGACGCAGATCGTAGAAATGATCATCCGGAAAAGCATCCTCTTCCTCCCTGATGCGGATAAACTCCTCTGTTTGGAAGAGCTGAAGGCTGATCTCATCGAAAGAAGCGGAAAAGTGCATCTCCTCCACCTTTTCTTTTCCGAGCGTGCTCAGACACCGGTCGGAGAGCAGTTGCCGTACCTTGTCGAATTCTATTTTTTGTTCAAAATTATCGGGATAGATCACGTTGTTGAATTTGAAAGTCGCATTAAACGCGTTTTTTATCCCCGCAAAATTACAATTTTATGGCGACAATGCGATTATATAGTGCATATTTCAGGTTATTCCTATTTGGACAATGCCACGGCGGGAGTTTAATTTGAAAAAGCCTGACATTTGCCAAAATGTTGTATATATCCATTTCTTCCAAAAAACTGCGGTTTTTCCGCTGTGTGCGGTATCCTTTCGTTTTTTGCCAATGTTTTTGGTTTTGTAGTTGCAGAATTCAAAAAGTTGTACTACTTTTGCACCTCAAATTCGGAAGAAAACTTCTCAATTTTCTGTTGGCGAGATAGCTCAGTTGGTTAGAGCGCGCGATTCATAATCGCGAGGTCGGGGGATCATGCCCCCCTCTCGCTACACGCCGAAAACAAGTAACCGGTCTAAAAGAAACTTCATTTCCGCATTTTTGTAGTTCATATAATTGAATAAATTTGGTCACAAAAAAGAGACCATTTTCTTTAAATACTTTGGAAAATAATAGTACGTTTTTGAAAATATTTTATGGGAAAATATTGAAAATTAGGCGGAGTACATTTTTTTTTATTGTCCGAAAAGACCTATTTTTGTGACAGAAAACTACGCGAGAAAGAAGTAACAATGATCCGATAAGCCGGAAATATGTTAGATAAAATAATACGTTTCAGTGTAGAACACAAGCTCGTCATCATCCTTTTTGTGCTCACCGTGATTGTTTTCGGGCTTTTTGCCGTATCACGCCTCTCCGTGGGCGCAGTTCCCGATATCACCAACAATCAGGTGCAGGTAATTACCACTTCCACCAACCTCTCCACGCAGGACGTCGAACAATATATCACCATGCCGGTCGAGCTGGCAATGGCCAATCTGCCGGGAGTACAGGAGATCAGATCGGTCTCAAAGTTCGGGCTTTCCGTGGTGACCATCGTTTTTGACGAATCCCTCGGCACCTACCTGCCCCGCCAGCTGATTGCCGAGAAAATCGGGGAAGCATCTGAAAGTATTCCGGAAGGCTTCGGCAAACCCTCCATGGGGCCCGTGACGACCGGTTTGGGTGAAATCTATCAGTATATCCTCGATGTGGAGCCGGAATACAAAGATCGGTACACGATCACCGAGCTTCGCACCATACAAGATTGGATGGTAAAACGGCAGCTATCCGGTATACCCGGTGTGGTGGAGGTAAATACATGGGGAGGCTATCTGAAGCAGTATGAAGTGGCCATCAATCCGGAAACGCTGCATAGCCTTGACATCACCCTCGTGGAGGTATTTGAAGCATTGAAAAACAACAACGACATATCCGGCGGGTCATACATCGAAAAGGACAACCAAAGTTATTTCATCAGAGGTGACGGGTCCATACAATCGCTGGACGACATCCGTAATGTAACAGTAATAAACCGAAATGGTACGCCTGTGCTTATCCGCGACATTGCAACCGTACAGTTCGGACATGCAACCCGCTTTGGTGCAATCACCGCAAACGGTGAGGGGGAGAAGGTGATGGGACAGGTGATGATGCTAAAGAATGCCGATGCACAATCGGTTGTCAGAGCTGTAAAAGCGCGTGTGGAGAAGGTGCAGCAATCATTGCCGGAAGGGGTTTTCATCAATCCCGTTGTCGACCGGAGCGAACTGATAGGGCGGACAACGTTTACCATTTTTGAAAACCTGATCATTGGAATTCTTATTGTCATCCTCATCGTAATGCTTATTCTGGGAAACATACGCACTGCGCTTATCATAGCCTCCGTCATACCGCTCTCGCTGCTGTTCACCCTCTCAATGATGTATCTCTTCAGGATTGATGCAAACCTTATGAGCCTTGGCGCACTGGACTTTGGAATTATCATTGACGGAGGCGTGATCGTAGCCGAATTTGTGGCGCTTCAGCTGAACAGAAACTACGGTATGCTCCGGCAGCTGCCTGCCGGACAAAGGTACCCCTTCATCAATAAAATCACGATGGAGGCAACTTCCAAAATGATGAATTCTGCGATCTTCGGACAGATGATTATTCTGATCGTTTTTCTGCCCATACTGACACTGAGCGGCGTGGAAGGAAAGATGTTCCGACCCATGGCGTTGACATTCAGTTTTGCGGTAATTGGGGCTTCCCTCTTCGGGATGACCTGGCTTCCGGTGGCGTCGGCACTGTTTATGAAACCCAGAGAGGAAAGCAGGAACAATCAGTCGAGATTGATGAAGCTTGCCTACAAGACCTATCATCCTTCCATTCAGTGGGCCTGCAGGCACAAAAAAACAATCCTGCTCCTGTCCATTGCCATGCTGGCATCTGTAGTGATCATCTTTCCCAGGCTGGGGGCAGAATTCACACCCACACTCGATGAAGGCGACTTTGTGATACAGCCGGTATTGAAAACCGGCACATCACTTGCGAAAACCATCGAAATGACGACACAGATGGAGCACATTCTAAAAGAGAATTTTGTCGAGATAGATCAGATCGTTAGTCGTATCGGTGCTGCGGAAGTCCCCACCGACCCCATGTCGATGGAGGAGATAGACATGATCATCCGTTTGCATCCGAAGAAAAAATGGGTCAATGCCACAAATAAGGAAGAACTGGCCGATAAATTCAAAGAGGCGCTTTCCGTCTTCCCCGGTATCGAGTATGAGTTCACACAACCCATCGAGATGCGGTTCAATGAACTGGTGACGGGCGTTCGTTCCGATATTGCCATAAAGATATTCGGCGAGGACCTCGACTATCTGGCCAATACCGCGGCTGAGATTGGCCGTCTGGCAGAGACTATTCCCGGGGCAGCCGATGTGATCGTGGAAAAAACTGCCGGACTGCCGCAGATGAGGATATCCTACAAGCGGGAAAAGCTGGCCTATTACGGTGTTTCAATTGCCAGCCTCAATCGATATTTACGGATGGCTTTTGGCGGTGAGACAACCGGAACTGTTTTTGAAAAGGAACGTCGTTTCGATCTCGTGGTGCGGTTCAGGGATGAATTCAGAGAGGATATTGAAAACATACGGCAGATGTTTGTAAACCTGCCCGATGGGAACCAGGTGAGATTAAGCGAACTGGCCGATATAGAGTATGCCACCGGCCCGGCTAAGATATCACGTGACGATACGCGCAGGCGTGTGGTAGTGAGCGTGAACGTACGGAACAGGGACCTGCAGTCGGTGGTGAAAGATATTCAACAGACCGTGAATGAAAAAGTAAACCTGCTGCCGGGATATTATCTGGAATACGGTGGCCAGTACCAGAACCTGACCAATGCTACTTCCCGCCTCATGATTGTGATTCCGATTGCCCTGGCGTTGATATTTCTGCTGCTGAATTTTGCATTCAACTCTATCAAAGAGTCTCTGATCATTTTCTCTG
>JBDKRY010000078.1:0-4594 GCA_039683155.1 Proteiniphilum sp. | reverse complement strand
GTGTGCTTCTGTCCTGCCAAAACAGCAAGAAGTATACCATCCGCGGTACGGTCGTCGACGATGCTTACGAGGGTACCCCCGTGTTTGTACAGCAAATGACGGACGATGCGATGATTACGGTCGATACGCTGGTCGTCACCAACGGCTCATTCTCGCTGTCGGGAGTGGCTGATACCACGATGCTTCGTTTTATTTCGCTGGATGGAACGGTGAATCCACAGCAAGAAAGCCGGGTGCCGGTTTTGATTGAACCGGGCAAACTGGAAGTGGTCTTCGATACTGTAGTGACAGTAAGGGGGACGAAAGTGAATGATGCCTACACTGTTTTCAGGCAGAAACAGCGGGATCTGGTAAAAAGCATTCGTGGTGTGATGGAGCAATACAATACTGCCAATGCGGAAGGTACGATGACCGATTCTCTGGAAGCTGAAATCAATGCAGCGTATGATAAAATCAGTGGTCAGCTGACCGATTTGAATTTCAATTTTGTCAAAGAGAATATCGGAAATGATCTCGGGAAGTATGCGTTTCTCTCTTCTTCTTCGATGTTTTCGCCGGAACAGCAGCAGGAAATCCTTGACCTTGCCGATGCCGATTTCAAGGCCCAGGAAAATATCCAACGTGTCATCGCACGTTTGAAAAACCTGGAGAATGTGGCTATAGGAAAAAAATTCGTCGATTTCACCTTGAAAGATACGCAGGGTAATGATGTTTCCCTGTCGGATTATGCCGGAAAAGGGAAATACGTGCTGGTAGATTTCTGGGCTGCCTGGTGCGGACCTTGTCGTCAGGAAATGCCCAACGTAATTGCTGCATACGACAAGTACAAATCGAAAGGTTTCGAGGTCGTGGGTGTATCCTTCGATCAGGATCACCAGAGCTGGACCCAGGGTATTCAAGACCTGAAGATGACCTGGCCGCAGATGTCCGACCTGCAGTACTGGGAAAGTCCGGTAGTAGACCTGTATGCGATTAACGGTATACCGCACACCATTCTTTTGGACAAGGAGGGAATCATTATTGAGAAGGATCTGAGAGGTGATGCCCTTCATGCAAAACTGGCTGAATTGATGCCATAACGGCTTTGGCCACACGTAAACAGAATAATGAGCTGCAGATAGTGGCTCATTTTTTTCAATCCGAAATTTATCGCTATTTTTTGCAAAAAGAAATCACATGAAACTCTGTAAAAAGCTATTTTTATTACTGTGTTTGGGTGCATTTCTACCTACTTTTTCCAGTCAGCCCGTCTACCCGCAAAATAGCAAATTTACCGTAGTGATTGATCCCGGTCACGGAGGGAAAGATCCCGGCGCTGTGGGTTCCAGCTCGAAAGAGAAAGACATTGTACTCTCTGTCGGCCTGAAATTGGGTAAGCTGATTGCGGACAATCATCCCGACGTCAATATCCTGTATACCCGTAACGCTGATACCTTTGTGGCGCTCGACAAAAGAGCGGAGATTGCGAATAAAGCACATGCCGATCTGTTTATTTCCATTCATTGCAATGCCCTCGATCGCAGACGTGCCTCGCCGCAAGGGGTAGAGACGTTTGTGCTCGGCCTGCACCGCAGCAAAGACAACCTTGATGTAGCCAAGGCAGAGAATGCGGTGATCATGTACGAAGATGATTATTCGGTAAAATATGAAGGTTTTAATCCAAATGAGCCCGAGTCGTATATCATTTTTGAGTTTATGGCCAATGAGTTTCTTTCCCAGAGTGTTTATCTGGCCACACTGGTACAGAATCAGCTGGTGACAAACGCCAAAAGAGTGAACAGAAGCGTACGACAGGCCGGTTTCCTGGTGCTGAGAGAGGTGGCTATGCCGAGTATTCTCATTGAATTGGGTTATATCAGCAACAGGCAGGATGAGAAATTCCTGAAGAGTGCGAGTGGGCAAACATCATTGGCCTCCTCCATTTATCAGGGATTCAGGGAATATAAAAGAGAGTATGACAAGAAGAGCTATGTTTTCACCGGTACAGAAACGCAGCAGCCGGGTGAAGATGCTCCTCAGACATCACTTGCTGCAGGAGAGAAAAAAGAATACCGGATTCAGTTTCTCACATCTTCACGCAGGTATGAAAATGGCGCATCGGTCTTTAAAGGATTGAATCCTGTGGATTTCTATATCGACGGTACCACCTATAAATATACCTATGGGAGTACCACAGACCCCAACGAGATCAAGCAAACACTGCGGAAAGTACACACCAAATTTAAAGACGCGTTCGTGGTTGAGTTTGTGGATGGCCGGCGCGTGAAATAACATAACATGAATGTATGAAAACCAACTTAACCAGAAATGCGCTCATTGGCCTGGCATTTATTGCCAGCCTTGTGATGATTTATTTCGGGATTAATTTTCTGAAAGGATTAAATGTATTCCGGAAACAGAACCAGTATTATGCCGTGTTCGACGATGTTTCCAAATTACTCATCTCATCTCCCGTTTACGTGAAAGGATATCAAATCGGGCTTATCAACAACATTGAAATGATGAGTGCCGACCCCATGCGTTTTGCTGTCGGGATTAATCTGGAGGAAGGTTTACGGATCACGGAGGGCAGTTATCTTGAATATGGGATTGATTTGTTCGGAGCCTCCACGGTAAATCTGGTGATGGCTCCTTCTGCCGTTTACCTGCAGCCGGGTGATACCCTCACCGGTGGCAAGGAAGTGGGACTCATGGATGGCGTTGCCAATGTGATGCCCATGGCAGACTCCATTCTGATGCGGATTGATTCCGTCATGTACACATTGCAGAGGCTTATGTCGAATCCCATGTGGGAACGTTCCATTGAAGGCATCGGAAGCACCGTGGATCAATTGAACCGCTCCAGTGAAAGCTTGCAAAAGATGGTTGGCGCCCTCGAAACCGACATACCCGTCATCAGCCGCAACCTTACTTCTGTTTCCACCGATTTAAAAGAGGTCAGTGGGGACCTGAACCAAATGGATATAAAACGTACCTTTGCCTCCATCGATGAAACGGTGTACAATTTAAAAGAGCTGACACAAAAAATGAACAGTACCGACAATTCATTGGGTCTGTTGATGAACGATACGAAGTTGCATGACAGCCTGAATGTGACCATCGATACAGCCACAAAATTGCTCGAGGACATACGGCAGAATCCTGAGCGTTATTTGAGCATCAAAGTACGGTTATTCTAAAGCCGGGATGTTTCAATTTGGTATCAAGCTGAGTTTTTTATTTAGAATTAATCTAAATAGAAGGCCTAAAGGAAATAGTACCGAAACTCTTTGGTTGTTGGGTGATAAGTAACAAAATTGTAATATATTTGTAATGTTTAAGAGCGAAGTATCTTTTTATATATCGTGTTGTTAATCAGCAAAGTTAAACTTATGAAACTCACTTTTTGTGTTGAATCATAGAGACTTAAGGGTATCCTGTTGATAAATAGTGTTGTTTTTTTTCAACTGATTTTTCGGAAAAAAATCATTTTTTTATCTCGGTTTTTTTTTGAAAATTTGTATTCCTGTTATGGAAGAGAAAAGATCATTTTGAATGCAATGAATAGTGACTGTCGGCTTTTATGGACCAATTGTTTAAATGTCATTCGGGACAATATCCCTGAACCGGCATTTAATACATGGTTTCTACCAATTGTACCGTTAAAATACGAGGAGCATGTGCTTACAGTACAAGTTCCAAGTCAGTTTTTCTATGAATATCTGGAAGACAAGTACCTTGATCTTATTCAGCAGACGCTTTATCGTGAAATAGGGGAAGGCACTATTCTCAATTACCGGATACTGGTGGAAACCGAGAGTAACACCGCCGTTGAACTTCGGGGAGAGAGTAAACCGTTTACTGCAGCAGATAAGAATGCTTCCAGGAAAGTTTCCGCCAAGGTACCCAGCCCATTCGACAGGGTGGAAACATCGGAATTTGATTCGCAGATTAATGCAAAGTATGCTTTTCACAATTTCTTTGAGGGTGAGAGCAACCGTCTGGCGCGTACTGCCGCTGAGGCTGTAGCCAACAATCCGGCAAAAACAGCATTTAACCCGCTTTTTGTGTATGGAAATTCGGGAGTGGGAAAGACCCATCTTTGTCACGCCATAGGCTCCCGAGTAGAATCTCTTTACCCCGATAAAAAAGTATTGTACCTCTCCGCTCATCTCTTTAAAGTTCAATTTACCGATGCCCGCAGATTCAATACGATCAACGATTTTATCAATTTTTACCAGAGCATCGATGTGCTTATTATCGATGATATTCATGAATTATCGGGGCTGGAAAAAACGCAGAACACCTTCTTTCATATATTCAACCACCTGCATCAGAATAATAAACAGCTGGTGATGACCTCCGATTGTGCCCCCATGGATATGCAGGGAATGGAAGAGCGCCTGCTCACCCGCTTTCGTTGGGGACTTACCACCAAACTGGAGCGTCCCGATAAGGAGCTCCGCAAAAAGATTTTGCAGAATAAAGTATTGTCCGATGGCCTTTCTATTCCCGAAGATGTGATTGAATTCATTGCCGAGAATGTTACGGAGAATGTGCGAGACCTGGAAGGTATAGTGGTATCGCTGATGGCGCATTCAATCATCAATAATCG
>JBDKRY010000077.1:0-5308 GCA_039683155.1 Proteiniphilum sp. | reverse complement strand
AGAGCACCCCCGGCTCTGCTGAACGCCAGGCATTATGAATGATCTTGTCCCATAGGTCTTTTGCGTTAATCGTCTTCTGATACTTCGGCTGATCAGAATCGATGGGGTACTTCTGCACATAGGGTTTACCAGTAGCAACAGCCTCCATGAACGCATCGTCAATCTTCACCGAGATATTGGCACCAGTCACCTTCCCCTGTTCCAGCTTGGCATCGATGAAGTTCTCCGAATCGGGATGCTTGATAGAGACACTCAGCATCAGGGCGCCACGACGGCCATCCTGCGCCACCTCGCGTGTGGAATTGGAGTAGCGTTCCATGAAAGGAACCAGTCCGGTGGATGTCAACGCGGAGTTTTTCACGGGGGATCCCTTCGGACGGATATGCGACAAATCATGCCCCACACCACCGCGGCGCTTCATCAGCTGCACCTGCTCCTCATCCACGCGGATAATCGCCCCATACGAGTCGGCGTTACCATCAATCCCGATCACAAAACAGTTGGACAATGAAGCTATCTGAAAATTATTCCCGATACCGGTCATGGGACTCCCCTGTGGAATGATGTAGCGGAAGCGGTCGAACAAATTGAACAACTCTTTCTCGCTCAGTGGATTGTCGTACTTCTTCTCGATGCGGGCAATTTCTCTCGCCAGACGCCAGTGCATATCTTCGGGGGTCTTCTCGTAGATCTCTCCCTGGCTGTCTTTCAGTGCATACTTGCTCACCCATACCTTGGCAGCTAGCTCATCGCCCTTAAAATATTCCAACGAAGCCTGGTACGCTTCGTCGAAAGTGTATGTTTTAGTTTTCATCAGCTGATCGTTTTTTAGTAAATAAAAAAAATGACTTTTAAAATGTTCCTGATTCTCCTGATCTGATCTGTTATTTTTCTATACAGGGTCCATTTGATGATGCAAGTTTATCGAAAATTTCCAAATATGCAAAATATTTCCAACTTTATTTATCAACCATCTGAAAAGTTTTCCATATTAAAATTTAATCATTTGAATATAAATATTTTATTTATTCATACCTGAGAAAATGTTTTCTTTTTTGTACAACTTGTCTGATAGACAAAAAGATAAAAAGGAAAACTATCTCTGTTGCATGCGCAACGAAATTGAAACAAAAAAATCACCCAGCAGGCACAACCCGCTGAGTGATTTACGATTTATGGCAGAAAAATGAGTATGGAATCCTTAATCGTTAAAATTTTTCACGGCACCCATAAACAGGATAGCTCCCGTGGAATTTTCCTGAATAAGGTAAATGAACGGCCTGTTGGCATTGAAGACTACTTTTTTCGGCTGTGAAGGCATTGATGTCATTTCAATGCCTACGGTAGTCACCGCTGCTGCCTCCGTTCCCGACTCGTCGGTACTGATATAAGTATCCTGCTTCACGAGCGAGATTTTTGACGGGAGGTCCGTGATACCGGAAAAATCGGCGGCATCGGTAAAGGCAATCCCCATCCCCATCTTCGTGAGCACATCGTTCAATTTCTTACTATAGGCTGTTTTGAATTTCGGCAGGAACAGATCCACTTCGGCCTCATGTAACCCTGATTTCAGGTCACTCCAATAGTCACTTTGCCGTGTAGCAGCCACCACATCCTGCAGCCTCTTCCCCTCTTTGGGCAGTAACACCATCATGCTGAACGCCTGGTTGCCGTAGGGGAGCTGTACCATCTGCAGTATTTGATCCTCTGTATAGTTAAACTTAGCCTTTTGTTGCATCATATCCACCTGCTTTGTGGATCCGCCCTCATAGGTGAACGGCATCTTCGCGGTAAGCGAAGGGTCAAACCGGGTCATCCAGATCCCCTTAAAATAGAGCGCATTCAGCAGATACATCAGGTCAAGGGGATCGGTACTGTCAATCACTTTTTTTATCAGGCCGTTCGTGTGATCGGAAGCCCACTGGTTAATGATGCCAGTGGTGGACGGAAGGGAAAAATCGACGGGTTGAATTGTCGCATCATACCAGGTTTCGTTGGTATGGATAAAGTCGGGATTGATCTTCACCGACTGATTGGTGAAAATAGCATTGGCAATCGAAAGTTTGGTGGTGGAATCTGTTTTTAACAATGCCTCCTTCAGCTTCTTGTAATAACCGTTGATCTCATCATCGCTATACTCTTCCATGTGCAGCGTCTGCTGCATGACCACCCTGGTATCGCCTCCGGCGCCGTTCCAGGTCATGGCCAGCGCCATGCTCAGGCTGAGCGGCGACACCATGAAATTACAATCTTCGGCAACAGACTCTTCGTCGAACACATTGGCGAAAAAATCAAAGGCAAACAACTGATCCGATTTGACCATCTCCTTTTCGGCTGACCGCAGATCGATTTGAATGGGATCCTGTAATTTCCCGGTAAGAGAATCTTGCTCATTCTTCTCGCACGACGTAGCCAAAAATAGACTTATCACGAACAAAACAATCAAGGGAAAGATTTTCAATTGCATAGGATGAAAGTTTAATAATGTTTAATAATAAATACATCCGATATTTTATAAGATGGATTTGCTGGAATAAATGTTGCATCAAAATTATTAAAAAAAGTTACCGAAGGCTCAATAAATTCTATTAATGCGAAAAAAGGATTTCGCCACCCATTATTCGCGTACAATGACCGGCCTGAATCTTAATTTTTTGCGTATTTTTGCCTTTTATTTCCTGCAGTTTAGGAATCACCATTAAATAATGTTTGTCGCAATGAGAAAATGGCGTATTGAAGATTCGGAAGAGTTGTATAACATCAATGGATGGGGAAACAGCTATTTCTCTATCAACGAAAAAGGGCATGTACAAGTAACACCCAACAAGAAAGAGGGCGGCAGTGTGGATTTGAGCGATCTGATGCGTGAACTTTACCTGCGTGATGTATCCTCCCCCGTGTTAATACGATTTCCCGAAATTCTTGACAACCGGATTGAAAAGATATCCCAAAGTTTCGCTATTGCTTCGAAAGAATATGAATACAAAGCACAGAATTACATTGTCTATCCCATCAAAGTAAACCAGATGCGTCAGGTGGTGGAGGAGATCGTCTCGAGCGGAAAGCGATTCAACATCGGACTGGAAGCCGGTTCCAAGCCTGAGCTCCATGCAGTACTGGCCATTAACACCGATAACAACTCTTTCATCATTTGCAACGGCTACAAGGACGAGAGCTACATTGAACTGGCGCTCCTGGCCCAAAAAATGGGCAAACAGGTGTTCATCGTCGTGGAAAAGTTAAACGAGCTGGATCTGACTATCGAAGTGGCAAAACGGCTCAAAGTAAAACCCAACATCGGTATTCGGGTGAAGCTGGCAAGCTCCGGCAGTGGAAAGTGGGAAGAATCGGGAGGCGACGCCAGCAAGTTCGGACTCAACTCCAGTGAACTGCTGGAAGCACTGGAGGTGCTCAAAAAGCATCATCTGAGCGACTGTTTTCGCCTTATTCACTTCCATATCGGCAGTCAGATCACCAAGATACGGCGCATCAAGACGGCGCTCCGTGAAGCAGCCCAATTTTATGTGCAGCTACACGCCATGGGCTTCAAGATTGAGTTTGTAGACATCGGCGGCGGTCTGGGTGTGGATTACGATGGTACACGCTCCTCATTTACGGAAAACAGCATCAACTACTCCATTCAGGAATATGTAAACGACTCGGTATTTACCTTTGTGGATGCGGCCGACAAGAACAATCTACCCCACCCCAACATCATCACCGAATCGGGGCGTGCCCTTACCGCTCACCACTCCGTATTGGTTTTCGAGGTGCTGGAAACAGCCACCCTGCCAGAGTGGTCTGAAGAAATGGATATCCAGGAAAACGATCACGAACTGGTGAAGGAACTTTATAACATCTGGGACTCACTTACCCAGGCACGTATGCTGGAAGCATGGCACGATGCGCAACAGATTCGCGAGGAGTCGCTCGACCTCTTCAGCCTGGGGATGCTCGATCTGAAAACGCGGGCACAGGTGGAACAGCTTTATTTCTCTATCGCCCGTGAGATCAACACCACCATTAACCGGGCAAAACATGCGCCCGAGGAGCTGCATCAATTGTCCGCACTCCTGCCCGATAAGTATTTCTGCAATTTCTCGCTGTTCCAATCGTTGCCCGACTCCTGGGCCATCGACCAGGTTTTTCCCATCATCCCCATTCACAGACTGGACGAAAAACCGGAACGGACAGCCACCCTGCAGGATATAACCTGCGATTCGGATGGGAAAATAGCCAATTTCGCCTCACAGGACGGTTTTCGCTCTACCTATCTCCCGGTGCATTCGCTCAAAAGGAACGAACCTTATTATATCGGCGTATTTCTGGTAGGCGCCTATCAGGAGATCCTGGGCGATTTGCACAACCTCTTCGGTGACACCAACGTGGTCCATGTATCGACAAGCGAAAGCGGCTATAAAATTGATCAGGTGATCGATGGCGAGTCGGTGGCCGAGGTGCTGGAATATGCACAATACAATGCCAAGAAACTGGTCCGCACCGTAGAGACGTGGGTGATGAGTTCTGTGAAACAGGGCAAAATATCGGTGGAAGAAGGGAAAGAATTTCTCTCAAACTACCGCTCGGGATTATACGGATACACGTACCTGGAGTAATCAGGTTTCGACGTTTCAACGTTTAAAGCTGACAGCTGACCGCTGTTTAACTGCAATCCTCCATATCACAATCCTCCCCGGGCACTTCAAACTCGATGGTGCAATGTTGCACGCCCAGTGTCAGCAAGGCATCCCGGATGATGAGCTTCAGCCTGAGAAGTTCCTCCATCGGCTGTGGCGCGTGCAGGACCACGTGGATGGTTAACACATTATATTCACCATCAATGGACCACGCATGCAGGTCGTGGACACCCTGCACCTCATCGATTTTCAAAATAGAGTGCTCTACTTTTTTCAAATCGACTGCCCCGGGGCTTCCCTGCAGAAGGATGCGCAGACTTTGCCGTATGTTGCGGTATACATTGATGAGGATAAACAGGGAGATGGCAATCGATAACAACGGGTCAATGAAGGGTGCGTCCACAAAATACATGATTCCTGCCCCCACCAGCACGGCGATCCATCCCAGCACATCTTCCAACAGATGAAGCGACACCACCCGCTCATTCATTGAAGTTCCTTTACGCAACCGATAAACGGCAAGGCCGTTCATGAAAACGCCCAGCACGGCAAGCAGCAGCATCCCCTTCACATCGGGTTGCTGTGGGTTGACCAGGCGCGGGACGGCATGTGCCAGGATGACCACACTTCCCACCAGCAGGACGACAGAATTGATTACGGCGCCCAATAAT